>JAITET010000049.1 GCA_031281895.1 Puniceicoccales bacterium
ATGGTGCCAAAGCCACCAAAGTCATCTATTTTCTTGTTTCCGAAGTTAGATGCCTGGAAGATGTGGGCAAACAGCAGGTCGTTCATGTTATGTACCGGCAGTCTGAGTTTATATTGTTCTGCTAGATTGGTCGATTCGACATATTCTATCCCATATTGTTGCCACTTTACCTTTCGTGCGTCAATTTTAGTGGGATCGCCACTCTCAATATCCCTAAATATTTCATTTCTCCCTTCCCCACCATTTTTCAAATCAACGGCGATGAAACCACCATCCACTGCTTGCTGCTGGATTGCATACCCGCTCGGCAAGGTGATTTGGTCATCGCTTAACATCTGTATATACATTGAGATCAGTCGTTCCGGGTGATTTCGTATTTCTTCGTTGATAAGAGAATGTATGGTGCATGTCGGCAATCCCCATTACCTGTGAGGAGTGAACAGTGATGCCAGTGCAGCTTCGGCGGGACGCAAGAGTGGTTCCCTGCCATTCGACATGGTACCTAAAATGGATTGTCCACAGGAACTAACAATGATATCATTGGCATTACAATTTAATAGGGTCCTGGCAGGGTTTCTATCCTCCAAAAGATGTTCGCATACTCCACATATCTGGGAACGCATGAGCTCTACATGGGGAATGAAACAAAACGGTTCTTCCCTAAAAGTTTCCGCATTTCCGAAGACCTCCATCCATGTTCTGAGCCTTTCGACATCGACATTGCCGGTAGCGTCGAAACAATCCACTGCCACTTCATTCCCAATGATTTGCCAAATCCTACGGGCTTCCCTCAAAGTCATACTCTCTAGTCTAGTGCGAACATTTTCCCACGACACACCATCTGCATCATCTGTGCCTTCTGCTCTGCCAGAAAATGCTTCCCTGATTACATTTTCCAATATCTGACGTTGCTCAGCCATAGGAGCAACCGCAGGGGCAGGAGCTTCCATGCCTTCCAATGTCTGAAATAGGGCAGCTCCAGGAAAAGCAGGAGCTTCCACGTCTCTCAATGGCAGGAAATGAGGGAGTACGGTATCTTCTCCAGATTCAAATGGTTGAGGATTTGGGCTATCTCCAGGACCATGCGAATTTGTTGAATCCTCTTGTTTTTCATTTCCTGGGAGTGGCATTTCTTCCCCATTGCATACACTATGACTCGTTGCAGTGCTAACACTGTCCATCTCATTCTTTCTTTGATTACTACAATAACGCCTACATAAAAAGTGTTTTCATTGCAAGCACTTTTGTGAAATTTTTATTTTCTGGGGCTGGCCAGAAAAGCTGATATGGACGGAAGAGAAAAAGGTGTGCCACAGCGATTATAACGTGTAGCAATGGAGTATCAATCCCTCAATCTGTCGGCCATATTTTCGTTTTTGTGATGTCGCATGTACGGGTTTGTATCGTAGAGAAGCTTGATCCTGCGGTGATGGGTAATATGTATGGCTCCACCACGTGCTGTTTCCCTCAAACTGTCGAAGACTATAAAGGTAGAGATATGGATGAGGTCAAACGAAATAAGCCTATGATGAAGCCTAGGTAGTAAAAAAGAGAAAGTGAAATTCTAAATAACCTATTGCTAATAGGAATAAGCAAGATCAAATGCAAGAAGCCTGTGTTAATACCAATTAAATAGGAAACTAAAAGTAACTTTCTAAAAAGATTTTTAAAGTGACTAGAGAAATGCAAGGAGCCAAAACTTCTAATTTCGGTGCTGAAAATCGAAAATGTTGATATGTTTTTCTTTTTGAATCGGGATCCACGTAAGATTCCAAATTCATAGGTTGAAGTATCATTCACTGTCCTGCCTAGCAGGCGAAGCATTGAAGAGATACCAAACATTCTTCTGGTTGCCACCTTTCTGACTGCAAGGCGGGGAATATCCCGTGACATACGACCACTCCAATTGCGGTCACCTATGGGGTATGCTCTTTCAATTTCCATATTATCCGGATCGAGGGCCAATAGGAGATCGATGTCTATGTTCTCCGCATGATACAAATATACATCGGCTTCCCTGCTTTCCTCCGTATGTACACACATGTAGCGGTGTCCAAGTTGCCGTTGGACTTCGGCTTCTTTTTTTAATGCTTCTATTACGTTTAAAAAATTTGAATCGTCCACTTGGATTGTCGATGAACATCTTTCGACCTCTCCTTTGTTTCCGGTGTAGATCTCTATAGAACCGTAGCTGCAATGGTCATTTATTTTCTTGTTTCCGAAGTTAGACGCTAGGAAAAGGTGGGCAAACAATACATCATTCATGTTGTGTATCGGCAGTTTAAGTTTATATTGTTCTGCTGGATCTGTTGATTCGACATATTTTATCCCTGTTTGTTCCCACATCTCTATTTGTTGATTAAGTTCGTCGGAATCGCCGCTCCTAATAGCCCGAAATACTTCGTCTCTTCCCTTTCCACCATTTTTCAAATCAACGGTAATATAATTATCCTTCACTTGTTGGAGTAAAATTACATATCCACTTGGCAGGATAATTTGATCCCCTTTTAGTATTTGTATATACATTTTGATCAGCCGTTCCGGATGGTTTCGGATTTCTGCGTTAGTAAGAGAATCTATTGCGCATGTGGGCAATGACCATTGCCTGTGGGGAGCGAATAGGGACGCCAGTATGGCTTCACCAGGCTTCAAAGATTGTTGCCTGCCCTGCGATATGGCAGCCAATGTGGATCCTCCATATTCCCCAACGATGATATCCTTAGCATCATTTAATAGACTCCTAGCATCGTTTCTGTCAAGAATAAGACATTCGCAAACTCCATATATCTGGGAACGCATGAGCTCTACGTTAGGAATGAAACAAAACGGCTCGGTCTTGAAAGTTTCCATATTTCCGAAAAGCTCCATCCATACTCTGAGCCTTTCGACGTCGACCTTTTCATTGGCATCGAAGCAATCTACTGCCACTATATTCGCAATGGTTTGCCAAATCTCACGGGCTTCCTGCGGAGTCATATTCGGTAGTCCAGAACGAACCATCGCCCATAAACCATCATCTATGTCATCGGCTGTGTCGGAAAATGCTCTCCCAATTCTGTATGCCAGTACCTGCCGTTGAAATGCTCTCCCAATTCCGTCTTTCAATATTTGACACGGATCAGCTCTAGGAGCAACCATAGAAGCAGGAGTTTCCGCGTCTCTCAATGACAGGGAATATGGTGATACAGTCGTATCTTCTTCGGTTCTAAGCGGCAGAGGATTTAGTGAACTGCCTTCGAAATTATTCAAACTCATTGTATCCGCCTGTCTGTCATTTCTTGGGGATGAAATTTCTCCTCCGAAGTGCACTTCACAACTTACCGTAGCAATAACGTCTTTCATATTATTCTTTCTTCTGTCATTACATATAAGT
Organism: Puniceicoccales bacterium; assembly: GCA_031281895.1. Taxonomy (GTDB): domain Bacteria; phylum Verrucomicrobiota; class Verrucomicrobiia; order Opitutales; family JAIRKQ01; genus JAIRKQ01. The sequence goes on from JAITET010000049.1 coordinate 3,374, forward strand.
CCTGCATGAAAAATCTTCCAATTGCAAGCACTTTTGCAAAAATTTTTATTTTTTGAGGCTGGCCAGAAAAGCCGATAAAGCTACAGCATTTCCCTTAGTGCAGAGAAGAGCAGGTGGTTTATAGATGAGAAGATATCATTCCATGCGGATGAAAAGGCATAATAACATAAACCGATACAACCCAACCAGACAATGAACAAGACCAAGGGGACAATGAGCAAGACTGAGACTAAAAAATACTCAAAGAAATTTAGGGACCTAAAGAAACTGAGTATACCTTGGGGGGCAAACTTTTTAATTTCGGTGCTATGAACCTTAAGCCATAATATGTTATCTCTTTTGAATTCAGACCCATTCTCCAAGGTTCCAAATTCATAGGTCGGAGGGGTACCATCCACCTTTCTGACCGCCAGGCGAGGAATATCTTGTGACATATCCTCAGCAGCCCAATTGCGGTCGCCGATAGGGTATGCCCTTCCAGGTTCCATAGTATTTAGATCGAGGTCAAGTATGGCACGGATGTCAAAGTTCTCCCCATGACCACCATGGGATGACATCGTCCCCACATGCATGTAGTGGCGCCCAAGTTGCCGCTGAACTTCGGCCTGTTTTTTTAATTTTGTTATTTCGCTCAAAAATTTTGATTCGTCTACTTGAATCTTCAATGGATATATTGAAGCAAGTATTCCGTTCAGAAGTCCAACCATTGGGATTTTTGATGAATATTCACTATGCCCGGCGTATATCAGTGTGGTGCCAAAGCCATTAAAGTCACATATTTTCCTATTTCCGAAGTTAGATGCCTGGAAGATGTGGGCAAACAACAGGTCGTTCATGTTATGTACCGGCACTCTAAGTTTATACTTTTCTGCCGGATCTGCCGATTCGGTATACTTTATCCCTCCTTGCTGCCACTCTGCCTTTTGTGCGTCAACTTTAACGAGATCGCCACTCTCAATATCCTCAAATATGAAATCTCTTCCTTTCCCACCATTTTTCAAATCAACGGTGATGGAACCATCCACTATTGGTCGCAGGGGAACTGCATACCCGCTCGGAAAGGTGATTTGGTCCTTGCTTAACATCTGTATATACATTGAGATCAGCCGTTCCGGGTGATTTCGGATTTCTTCGTTGATAAGAGAATGTATGGTGCATGTCGGTGTGCCCTTTTGCCTGTGGGGAGGGAACAGGGACGCCAATGCGGCTTCGGCGGGACGCAAGAGTGGTTCCCTGCCCTGGGATGTGGCCTCTAAAATGGATTGCCAATGGGGACCAACGGTGATACCATTGGCTTCATTTAACCGGTCCCTGATGCCGTTTTGGTTAAGAACTAGGCATTCACATACTCCATGTATCTGGGAACGCGTGAGCTCCGCATGGGGAATGAAACAAAACGGCTCTTCCCTGAAAATTTCCGCATTTCCGAAGACATCCATCCATGTTCTGAGCCTTTCGACATCGACATTGCCAGTAGTATCGAAACAATCCACCGCTATTTCATTCCCAATGGTTTGCCAAATCCCAAGGGCTTCCCCCAAAGTCATGTACTTTAGTCTAATGCGAACACCCTCCCAATCTCCACCATCTGTTTCCTTCAAAAGTGCTCTCCCAATTACATTTTTCAATATCTGACGTGGTTCAGCTCTGGGAGCAACCGCAGGAACAGGGGCTTCCATGCCTTCCAACATCTGAAATAGGTCAGCTCCAGAAAAAGCAGGAGCTTCCACGTCTCTCAATGACAGGAAATGTGGAAGCACGGTATCTTCTCCAGGTTCAAATGGTTGAGGATTTGGACTATTTCCGGGACCATGCGAACTCGTTGAATCCGTTTGTTTTTTATTTCCCGGGTGTGACATTTCTTCTTCGCTGCACACCCTACAACTTGCTGTAATGTCAACACCATCCATATTATTCTTTCTTTGGTTATTTAATAACGTCTACATGAAAAATCTTTTTCTTGCAAGTTTTTTACAAAAAAAACTGGTAAAGCCACAACATTTCCTCTAAGATCTTTTCATCTCTATTTCTATTTTCTACTCGGGGATAAAAGAAATTATCGGAATAGAAGAAGAGATAGTGGATGGGGAACTTTTTACAAAAACCAACGGGAACGTGTTTTTTCTTTGTAGAATGGCCAATTGCACCATGTAATGATTTTGTTAAATTGGAAAATTATTAAACGGTAAAAATAAATGTTGACGTTTTCCTGTGACCTTGCAAATTGCGGATAATCGGTCTTAGGTAACGTACACGCCGTCGTGGCGTTGTCAATGGCGGGTGCCCTTGTAGCTCAGCTGGCAGAGCGCATCCTTGGTAAGGATGAGGTCGGCAGTTCGAGTCTGCTCGGGGGCTCCAGAGTTTAAAATTTGAAATTTATATATAAATAAAAAAGGAAACAAAATGGCAAAAGAAACCTTCGAACGGAATAAGCCGCACGTAAATGTTGGAACCATAGGACACGTTGACCATGGAAAGTCAACGTTAACAACGGCTATATTAAAAGTGCAGTCGGACAAAAAGTTGGCTGAATTCAAATCCTACGCTGATGTCACCAAAGGAGGAACGGTTCGTGATTCTACCAAAACTGTCACGATTGCCGTATCTCACGTCGAGTATCAGACGGAACTTCGTCATTATGCCCACGTCGACTGCCCAGGACATGCCGATTTTGTCAAGAACATGATTACCGGAGCTGCCCAAATGGATGGAGCAATTTTGGTTGTCAGTGCCTACGATGGTCCAATGCCTCAAACCCGCGAACACATATTGCTTGCTCGCCAAGTGGGAGTTCCAAACCTGGTCGTATTTTTAAATAAGGTTGACCTTTTGGATGATCCGGAATTGCTTGACCTGGTCGAGATGGAAGTTCGCGAGCTCTTGAATAAATATGAATATCCAGGCGACAAGGTCACCGTTATTCGTGGATCTGCTTTGGCAGCACTGGAAGGTAAGCCGGAAGGTGTTAAGGCCATTGGCGAGTTACTGAACGCAATTGACAATGATATTCCAGAGCCTATTAGGAACGTAGATATGCCATTTTTAATGGCCATTGAAGACGTTTTCTCGATTACGGGAAGAGGAACCGTTGCAACGGGTCGCATTGAACGTGGAGCTGTCAGGGTCGGAGAGGAAGTCGAAATCGTTGGATTACGCAATACGGTAAAAACCACATGCACGGGGATTGAAATGTTTCGCAAACTGTTAGATAGGGGGCAAGCCGGCGACAATGTTGGGATATTGCTTCGTGGAATTGACAAAGACGGTGTCGAGCGAGGGCAGGTATTGGCCAAGATCGGGTCCATTCACCCACATACAAAGGCAAAGGCTGAAATATATGTCCTGACCAAAGATGAGGGTGGACGCCATACTCCATTCTTTAATGGATACCGTCCACAGTTTTACTTTGGAACGGCCGATGTTACCGGTGTTGTTAATTTACCGGAAGGTAGAGAGATGGTAATGCCGGGGGATAATTTGAGCATAGAGTTGGTTCTGCAGAAACAGATAGCCATGGAAAAAGGACAGCGTTTTGCTATCCGGGAAGGGGGTCGTACCATAGGAGCAGGACGTATTACGGAGATAATAACCTGATAGTATTCGAAGAAAGCCCGTACGCTACCTTGCCGTTTTAAAAAAAGAAATGTGGTTGGTTAATGTTTGAAATCAAAGGAGAATAGTTCAATTGGTAGAGCAACGGTCTCCAAAACCGTAAGTTGGGGGTTCGAGTCCCTCTTCTCCTGCCATGGTTTCTATGAAAAGAGTGATATATGCTAGGAAAGACGAAACGTTTTTTTACTGAAACATTGGATGAGCTCAAAAAAGCAGCTTGGCCAGTGAAAAAGGAATTAGGAAAGTCTACCGTCGTTGTTATAGTTGGTATGCTATTGATTAGTTTTTATGTAAGCGTGATAGACTTTTCCCTGCTCAATGTTGTGGGCTTTGTGATCAAATGCGTTAAAGGTTAGAATAAAATGGATGATGAAACATTAGAAGAACTGGAGACCGTGTTTGATGAAAAGATGTTGCTTCCAAAATGGTTCGTTTTGCAGACTTTGTCAAATCAAGAAAGTAAAGTTAAGGACGCCATTCACGTTCTCGAAAAAGAGCATAATTTTGGAGATATTATCCAGGAAATACTAGTTCCGACGGAGAAGGTTACGGAGGTGAAAAATGGTAAAAAATATTCCCGTGTGAGAAAATTTTATCCAGGCTATGTCTTTATTAAAATGAAAATGTACGATGCCGATGGCAAGTTTCTCGAAAGACCATTTTCTCTTGTAAAAAATGTTCCAGGAGTTGTGAGATTTATAGGAGATCGCAATCCCGTTGCATTGAAACAAGATGAAATTGACAATATTTTGGCAAAGGTTGAAGCCGTTAGCGGCCAAAGCATTTCGAAGGTTGCCTATGACCTGGGTGAAACTGTAAAAATTAATGATGGTCCATTTTTAAACTTGACAGGAACAATAGAAGGTATTGATACGGAAGAGGGTCGGCTACGTGTAAATGTTTCGATGTTTGGTCGTCTAACTCCAGTTGATCTAGAATTTTGGCAAGTTAGACGGTGTGTTGATGGAGAAAATTAGAATTTTTAGGAGTAAAAAATGGCAAAGAAGGTCATCAAAGAGATAAAGTTGCAGTTACCCGCCGGTGCTGCAAATCCTGCCCCTCCGGTTGGTCCGGCATTGGGAGCAGCCGGCATAAACATCATGGGTTTTTGCAAAGAATTTAATGCCAAAACGAAGGATCAAAATGGAATGATTTTGCCGGTAGTCATATCGGTTTATGCGGATAAAACATTCAGTTTTATTCTTAAATCTCCTCCTGCTGCGGTATTGCTCAAAAAAGCAGCCGGCATAGAAAAAGCCTCGGGAGTTCCTAACCGTGATAAAGTCGGAAAGGTCACAAGGGCCCAAGTTACGGAAATCGCTAATATTAAAAAGGAGGATTTGAACGCTAACTCAATTGAACAGGCAGTTAAAATAATTGAAGGGACAGCAAGGAGCATGGGCATTGAGGTTGTCAAGTAATAAGTCTATGAAAAAATCAAGCAAACGATATACTAAAGCACTAGAGGTTGCCGATTTGGAAAATGGATATTCCGTAGCGGAAGCCATTGAACTGCTGAAGAAAATGCCGAAAGCAAAATTTGACGAAACCGTCGTGCTGTCTGTCCATTTGGGCGTAGATCCCAAGCAAAGCGATCAGATGGTTCGTGGGACTGTTTCATTGCCACATGGTAGTGGTCGGAGGGTGAAAGTGTTAGCATTTACCGATGATCCGGTGAGTGCGTTGGCTGCAGGAGCTGACGAAGCAGGATTGCACGATGTTTTACAGAAAATCAACGATGGTTGGTTGGATTTCGACGTAGCCGTCGCAACAACATCGGCTATGAAAGAGGTCCGTTCCGCTGCTAGGATCTTGGGACCACGGGGTTTAATGCCCAATCCTAAGACCGGCACCGTTTCAGACGATTTGTCTTCTGCGATTCAGGCAGTGAAGTCCGGGCGAGTGGAATTTAAGATGGATAAAACTGCTAATTTGGCAATTGTGATAGGTAAGCGATCGTTTGATGGGCCAAAATTAGTAGAAAATTGTGAAAGGGCCATAGATGTTTTATCAAAGATGCGTCCGGTGGAATTCCGTGGTAAATTTGTAGAATCGATGACAATTGCAGGATCCATGACGCCGGGTGTCAGGTTGTTACAGAAAATATTTGGAAAGTTTTAGGGGAAGAAATGAGAAACGAAAAGAAGCTTTTGGTTGGTGAGATAGGGAAACATCTCGATAAGTCGAACTATGTATTTTTTACAGACTTTCGCGGTGTAACGGTTTCCGATGTTTCTAATTTGCGCAAAAAATTGCGGCCGGAGCAGGGTGAATTTCATGTTGTAAAAAAATCTCTGCTGAAAAAGGCAACCGAAGAGAGGTTACTGCCGATGCCGGAAGGCGGTTTTGAGGGACAGATAGCCCTCGTTGTTGGCGGGGAAAATCCTGCTGGAATAGCGAAACTATTGAAGGAGTTTCATAAAAATAGCAAGGAGGAAAAACTGGCAATGCGGGGTGGTTTGCTTGGCGGCAAGCTGCTTAGCTTACAAGATATAAGTACATTAGCGGAACTTCCTGGCATGGAGATTTTGCGTGCACAATTTTTGGCATTGTTAAATACTCCAGCGACAAAGTTGCTACGAACGATAAATGCTGTCCCAGAAGGAGTATTAAATGTATTGCAGGCCAAAGCGAGATTATAGAATTTTTCAAAAAATGAAATTTTGCTAGGAAAAGTGTTTCTTAAATGGTGTTTGGTGATGCCGCTAGCGAGGTTTCGAAAGGAAACAAAATGGCAAGTATAACAAAAGAACAGGTAATAGATTGGTTGAGCGCACAGTCGGTATTGGAGATCGCTTCCTTGGTTAAAGATTTGGAGGCTAAGTGGGGTGTCAGTGCAGCGGCACCGGTAGCAGCAGTTGCAACCTCTGCAGCAGCGGCTGCAACGGATTCGCCTGCTGCGGAAGAGAAGACCGAGTTCGAAGTCGTGCTAAAATTGGCAGGCGATAAAAAGATTGAAGTCATCAAAGCTGTACGCGAAGTCGCAGGACTTGGACTAAAGGAGGCTAAAGATCTTGTCGAAGGAGCTCCGAAGACTGTAAAAGAAGCAGTTTCTAAGGCCGATGCAGAGGAAATAAAGAAAAAATTAGAAGCTGCCGGAGCAACCGTTGAGCTGAAGTAGCATTTTTCATGTGATTATTTTTAATCATATGATCTTTTTTGGGAAAAGCTGTGGTTTTTTTTATTGTATTTGACATAAATACGACAAAAAGGGCTATGGTTGAATAGTTTGCATAAAAATTTTAAGGAAGAAATTACATCCTATGATGGACAAAAATCACGTTAGTTTCGGAAGTTTAAAAGAAATAATAACTCCGCCTTATCTCATTGAAGCACAGATAAATTCATTTAAAGAATTTTTACAGGCTGATGTGGAAGCGAAGGATCGACAGGATGTTGGATTGGAGGCGGTTTTTAGGCGAACGTTTCCCATCGAAAGCTATGACGGAACGGCCTCGTTGAATTATGTGTCCTATAGGGTTGCGCCGGCCAAATATTCGGAAGATTTCTGCATAAAGGAAAGTCGAACCTATGCTGCCCCATTGTTTATGCGCCTGAGGCTTTCCAGCGGTGATGACTCAAGGGAAGAAGAGGTTTACCTGGGCGAAATTCCGATTATGAGCGAGCGTGGTTCGTTTGTAATTAGTGGAACAGAACGTGTTGTTGTCAGTCAGTTGCACCGGTCTCCGGGCATTTGCTTCGAAGTCTCCACCCATATGACAGGGAAATTATTGCATGCATTTCGCATAATGCCTGATCGAGGGACTTGGATAGAGGTACAAAATGATCAGAATGACCTTTTGTATGTTTATTTGGATAGGCGTCGTAGGCGCCGCCGGTTCCTTCTGACGACTTTGTTGCGTGCGTTTGGTTATGGTTCGGACCGGGAAATATTGTCGGTTTTTTACAAACTGCAGGAGGTTAGCGTAGATCGACTAATCAAGGAAGAGTCTTTGGTCGATATCGTTTTAACGGATGACGTAATAGATGTGGAACATGGCATCGTTTTGGCACGGGCCTACGAACCCTTGGGAAAGGGCATGCTAAAAAGTTTTATCGAAGCTGGCATTACCACCATATCGGTTGTAAATGTTTCGGAAGATGGTGGGCTGATAATTCGTAGTCTGAAAAAGGATACAACACGAAACGAAGAAGAGGCCCTCTACGAAATTTATAGACATTTTAGACCTGGAGAACCTCTGAATTTACAAAATGCACAATCGTTTTTTGCCCGTAGTTTCAAGGACAGTAAACGCTATGACCTCAGTAAAATTGGAAGGTATAAAATCAACAGTAAGTTGGGACTGCAAAAAGATTTAAACGATACCCTGGTGGGAGTAGATGACATTGTTGCGGCAACAAAGTACTTGTGTTCACTTCGATCTGGCGAAGGGGGTTCCATCGATGACATTGATAGTTTGGGTAGCAGAAGGATTCGGGGAGTTGGTGAACTCTTGATAAACCAATGCCGTATTGGGTTAGCTCGTATGGAAAGGGTAATACGAGAAAAAATGTCGCTGCTAAACCAAAGCGTTGATATACTTTCAGCACAAAAATTGGTTAATGGAAAAATGCTAATGTCCGTCATTAGGGACTTTTTTGCTCGGAGTCAGTTATCTCAGTTTATGGATCAGATAAATCCACTATCCGAGCTCACCCATAAAAGAAGGCTGTCCGCCATCGGTCCGAGTGGTTTGAATCGGGATCGTGCTGGCATGGAAGTTAGAGATGTACACGCGTCACACTATGGCAGAATTTGTCCAATTGAAACACCGGAAGGTCCAAACATTGGTTTAATCAACTCGTTAAGCACCTATGCACGCATAAATGATTTCGGTTTCATTGAAACTCCATACCGTGTGGTAGAAAATGGCCATGTTACTTCTGATGTTGTCTATCTGTCTGCGGATAATGAGGAAAACAAATTGATCGCCCAAGCAAATTCTGACATCGACGAGAATGGCAATTTGATTGGGAAAATTACCGTGAGAAAATCTAGTGAGATTCTAGAGGTTGATCCCAATGAGGTCGATCTAATGGATGTTTCTCCAAAACAGGTAATTTCCATTGCTGCCGGATTGATTCCATTCCTTGAACATGATGATACCAGTCGTGCTCTCATGGGGGCTAACATGCAACGCCAGGGAGTACCATTGTTGACAACGGAAGCACCCTTTGTTGGAACTGGGATTGAGAAAAAATTGGCCTGTGATTCTGGGCATGTGATTCTGGCAAAATCCGACGGTATTGTTGCCTCCATCGATGGGACAAAAATTATTGTAACCAAAGATGGGAAATTACCGAATAATTTTAATGAATCCAATGGCTCCCATGATAAAAATATTCAAATTTATCATTTGCGTAAATATTGGAGATCAAACGCGTCCACATGTTTTAATCAAAAGCCTGTGGTAAGTAAATATCAAAAGGTACAAACGGGTGATATTTTAGCGGATGGTGCGGCAACCGATAACGGTGAATTGGCTCTGGGAAAGAATGTTCTCGTGGCATTTATGCCATGGAATGGGTATAATTTTGAAGATGCAGTAATTTTAAACGAGCGCATGATTCGGGATGATATTTTCACATCGATTCACATAGAAGAATATGAAGTGTCTGCCCGCGATACGAAACTTGGTCCTGAGGAAATAACACGGGATATCCCAAACATTGGGGATGAAGCATTGAAAAACCTGAGCAGAAATGGCATCATCAAGATTGGGGCTGAAGTAAAGCCAGGAGATATCTTGGTTGGGAAAATTACACCAAAAACGGAAACGGATTTGGCACCGGAAGAAAAACTTCTGCGGGCTATTTTTGGTGAAAAAGCAGCCGACGTTAAGGATTCGTCACTGTTAGCACCTGCAGGATGCTATGGAACCGTTATGGATGTAAAAATTTCCAGCAGGATAGACAATGAGCGGGAAGATATTTCCGAAATAGAGTGCAAACGAAGAATTAAAAAAACTAACGAAGAATTTCGTACCCAAGCGGATATGATTCGGGATGACCTGACGGAAGCATTTTCTAGCATTTTATTGGGAGAAAAAATTCCATTGGATATTACGGATAGCGATAGTGGAGAAGTGATTTTACCAGCTAACAGAAAAATCACAAAAACATTGTTGCGCAGACTGGCAGCCTGCGGAAGCAATATTAGGATGGCTGTGTCTCCCGTTAGGACTAAGATTACGGAAATCATCGAGGTATACCAGGCAAAATTTGATGACTTGGAAAAGGAAAGGTTGCATAAAATTGCGGCCATTGAATCTGGGAACATCGACGACAGTGGTATCATTAAAAATGTTAAAGTGTTCGTTGCAAACAAACGAAAGATACAGGTCGGTGATAAAATGGCTGGTCGCCACGGCAATAAAGGTGTCGTTTCAAAGATTGTCAAATCGGAAGATATGCCATTTTTGGAAGATGGAACTCCCATCGACATAATACTAAATCCTCTCGGTGTTCCGGGCCGTATGAATGTTGGACAGGTTTTAGAAACACATCTTGGACTGGTGTGTAAAAGGCTCGGCATAACGGTTTCAACGCCTGTGTTCGATGGTATTAAGGAAAGTAAAATGCAAGAATTATATAGGCAGGCAGGTTTACCGGAAGGAGGAAAGGTTGATCTATTCGATGGCTGTACGGGTAGAAAATTTGATCAGAAAGTAATGGTCGGCTATATTTATATGATGAAACTAAACCATCTTGTCGCCGACAAAGTCCATGCCCGTGCCGTTGGTCCATATAGCCTGATAACACAACAACCCCTAGGAGGTCGTGCACAATACGGAGGTCAGCGGTTTGGAGAGATGGAAGTCTGGGCACTTGAGGCCTATGGTGCGGCCTATTCGTTACAGGAATTATTGACCGTTAAGTCCGATGACTTACAGGGAAGAACAAAGATCTACGAATCGATAGTAAAAGGGGATACGTCTTTGGATGCGGGAGTTCCGCAATCATTTAATGTTCTCGTAAAAGAGATGCAAGGGTTATGCCTAGACATCAAGTTGGAGGACGATAGGCTATTGGATATGGAAAATTTTTAACTAGGGAATGGTAATACAATGAGTTTTATAGAAAAAACTAATTTCAGGGAAGCAAGGTCGATTCTAGGGTTCGATGATATCAGCAACTATAATCGCGTCGGCATTTCCATTGCTTCTCCCGATACTATTCGTTCGTGGTCAAGCGGCGAAATAAAAAATCCGGAGACAATAAATTATAGAACTTTTAAACCCGAACCAGGAGGATTGTTTTGCCAGAAAATTTTTGGTCCAGTTCGTGACTATGAATGTGCCTGTGGTAAATACAAACGAATTAAGCACAAGGGAATGGTTTGTGAACGATGTGGCGTTGAAGTTACGGTCTCCCGTGTTCGTAGAGAAAGAATGGGACACATCGAGCTTGCGGTTCCAATATCACACATTTGGTTCCTAAAAAGCTTGCCGAGTCGGATCGGGCTGATGCTCGATATAACGGCAAAAAATTTGGAGAAGGTCATATACTATGAACGTTACATGATCGTTGACCCAGGGGTTACTCCTTTGCAAAAGTATCAATTGTTGACAGAAAAAGAGTATTCTCAGCTGCAGGAGGAATATGGAGATGATGCCTTTGTGGCCAAAATAGGAGCAGAAGCTGTGCGAGATGTTTTAGCCCAGATTGATCTGCAAAACCTTATAATGGAGTTGCAAGAACAGTTGAGGGTTACTCATTCAAAGCAGGCAAAAAAGGTTTTAACTAAGCGATTAAAGTTAGTGAATGGGTTTGAAACAAGTAATATGCGACCGGAGTGGATGATATTGGAAGTTTTGCCAATTATTCCTCCCGATTTGCGTCCCTTGGTCCCCTTGGATGGAGGACGTTTTGCTACCAGTGACTTGAATGATTTGTATCGCAGGGTTATCAATCGAAATAATCGCCTGAAAAGTTTGTTGAGCTTAAAAACCCCCGATGTCATAATTCACAATGAAATGCGCATGCTCCAGGAGGCAGTCGATGCATTGTTCGATAATGATAAGCATGGGAAAAGTGTCGTGGGGGCAGGCAATAGGCCTTTAAAATCCCTCAGTGAAATGTTGAAAGGGAAACAGGGACGTTTTAGGCAGAATCTATTAGGTAAGCGTGTCGACTATAGCGGTCGATCGGTAATCGTTGTTGGTCCAGAACTAAAAATCCACCAATGCGGGTTGCCAAAACGCATGGCTTGGATACTATTTGAGCCGTTTATTATAAGACGTTTAAAAGAACTCGGTTTTGTACATACGGTTCGCAGTGCCCGTAAGATGATAGAAAGGCAGGCTCCTGAAGTTTGGGATATTCTAGAAGAGGTCACCCGCGAGCATCCCGTATTACTAAATCGTGCACCTACACTCCATAGATTATCTATCCAAGCATTTGAACCAATTTTAATAGAAGGGGATGCCATACGATTACATCCTTTAGTATGTGCAGCTTTCAATGCTGACTTTGACGGTGACCAAATGGCCGTACACGTGCCGCTGTCTTTGGAATCTGTGATGGAAGCGAGAATGTTAATGCTGGCTTCGAAGAACATTTTTTCTCCATCGAGTGGGAAACCAGTACTGGTTCCATCGCAAGACATCGTTCTGGGTTGTTATTATCTGACGATCGATCCTATGACAAAGAAAGATCCAAATGTGACTTTGCCATTAGTATCTAGTGTCGAAGAGGCATTACGGATAGAAGCGGAGGATATTTTGAGAAAGCATGACAGGGTACGCTACATAAATCCAGATTATAAGCAGAATACTCGCTACGGCGATTCAGGTGCAAAGATTATAGAAACTACGCTTGGGCGGATAATTTTTAACAGCATCTTCCCTAAGGCTTTGGGATTTGTAAACTCTCCGGTGGCTAAAGGAAAACTAGGAGACCTTGTTCTTAATACGTATAAGGTAGCCGGCCAGGAACTTGCCGTAAAAGCCTTGGATAAGTTAAAGGATCTTGGATTTAAGGAAGCTACAAAGGCGGGATTATCCATTGGAATTGGCGATATGATAATTCCAGACAACAAACAAAATGTCATTGCCGCTGCCAAGAAGAAAATTGCTGACGTGGAAGCACAAAATAAAAGAGGAATCATCACTTCCGGAGAACGTTACAATAAAATAGTTGATATTTGGACTACAGCCACCGATGATATTGCCCAGATGGCATTTGAATCGCTGGCCAAAAATGGCGGATCAAATGATGTAAATTCGATATTTTTGATGATGGATTCCGGTGCTCGCGGTAATCGTCAACAGGTCCGTCAGCTATGCGGCATGCGTGGTCTCATGGCAAAACCATCGGGAGAAATCATCGAACAACCAATCTTGTCGTCATTCCGGGAAGGTTTGTCCGTTCTAGAATATTTTAGTTCCACACACGGTGCCAGAAAAGGTTTGGCAGACGCTGCTTTGAAAACGGCAGATGCAGGGTATCTAACGCGCAAGTTATGTGACGTTGCCATGGACTGTGTGATAGAAGATCACGACGATGGAAACAGAAATGGCGTGTGGAAATCGGCAATTTTGGAAGGCGATGATGAAATTGTTAGTCTTGCGGATAGGATTATCGGTCGTTGTGCCAGTGAAGATGTAAGAAATTTGCTCGATCCGGACGAAATAATAGTTGCAGCTGGTGAGTTAATAACGGCGGATATTGCCAAACGCATCGAGGAATGTGGCATCGAACGCGTCAAGATTATGTCGCCACTGACGCATATGACAAAGAGCACAATTCCAGCCAAGGCCTACGGGATCAATCCTGCTACAAATAGTATAGTTGAGCGAGGAAGTGCCGTTGGAGTAATTGCTGCTCAGTCCATCGGTGAACCGGGAACTCAGTTAACATTAAGGACCTTTCACGTAGGTGGTGTTGCCAGTCAGGTCTTAAAAAGTTCCGAGTATCGTGCACGGCATTCCGGTTTTGTCAAATTTAATGGTTTGAGATTGGTTACAACCCTCGAAAACGCAAACATTGTGTTGAACAAAACGGGGTCCATCCAAGTTGTAGATTCCGAAGGCCATGAGCTGGAGATCTATTCCATTGTCCCTGGGGCCTTACTCTATGTTTCCGACGGTGCAAAAATTGAAAAGGGTGATTTGATCGTCATGTGGGATCCGCATAATATGCCGATTTTATCGGAAAAACCAGGTGTTATAAACTTTAAGGATATGATTCCTGGCGTGACAATTAAGAGGGATGTCGATGTTTCAACGGGTCGCATAACCATTATCATCATCGAACATAAGGACGATTTAAATCCAATGATCGAAATTTTGGCAGGTATCAATGACCAGGGATTGCCAATGGATAAAGTAGTCGCCACATATTCTATCCCGACTGGTGCTCAAGTCATTGTGAACAATGGCAATGAGGTTCAAGCTGGAGCATTGTTGGCAAAAACTTCCCGTTCTGCCTCCAAAACCCAAGATATTACCGGTGGATTGCCGAGAATCGCAGAATTGTTCGAAGCTAGATGTCCCAAAGATGTCGCAGAAATGGCAAAATCGGATGGTATCGTATCCTTCGGTGGGACCTTGCGCAATAAACGTCGCGTTTTCATCACCGATAGCGAAACAGGCGAAAGACAGGAACATTTGATTGCCCAAGGGAAGCATATCATTGTCCATGAAGGTGATTTCATAAACAAAGGTCAAAGCCTGACCGATGGCTCTCCAGATCCACATGAAATATTGAGTATTTTGGGCCCATCGAGCCTGCAGGAATATTTGGTTTCTGAAATTCAAAAGGTCTATCGGTTACAGGGTGTTGTTATCAATGATAAACACATAGAAATCATTGTGGCATGTATGCTGAAAAAAGTACGGGTATTAGAACCGGGAGATTCTGACTTTTTCTGGGGAGAGCAGGTTAGCCGAGACCTGTTCATGGCTGAAAATAAAAAAATCCTAGAGGCCGGTGGGGAACCTGCTACCTGTGAACCAATTTTGATGGGCATAACAAAGTCGTCCATAGAGACGGATAGTTTCATCGCCGCTGCATCATTCCAAGAGACTACCAAAGTTTTGACGGAAGCTGCTACGCTTGGGAAAAGCGATCCTTTGAGAGGGTTTAAGGAAAATGTCATCATGGGCCACCTAGTCCCTGCCGGCACCGGATTACCGGAATATCGTTATCTCAAAGTAAAACATTTGGTACCACGGGAAGAATCGTTTGGGGAAGGATGACCACATTTAAAGAAATCAATGAAAAGATAGATGGGAAATTTTTGTACATCTTTCTATCTTTGCATGGACATATTTCCTTTTTCGATCAATGTGCTTATAGGTTAATTTTTATTGATTTTGAAAGGATAAATCACGTTATATTACATCCTAGTCATATTTGGATATTTGTTGGCACGTATGCCTAAGTGTATCCTTCGATTATTGTGCATCGTATGTGGTAGTGTCGCTATGTTTGTAATGCCTTCCCGCAGAAGGCTCGTATTGTCAAATTTATATTACGCTTTCCCTAGGCGAAGTGCACTATGGCGTAGAAAAGTTTGCCGAGAAAACTTTTTCCGTCTCATAGAACTTGGTCTGTTAAGTATTGCTGGAAGCTTCCTCAGTAGAAAAAGAATAAAGACAGATTTTAAATTAAGCAAAGAAGATAAAAGGGTCATTAGTCAAGTGCTAGCAGGAAAACAGGGAGCCATTGTACTCGTTCCTCACTTCACTCTAATGGAGAGTATGACACTTTTGCCAAAAATCGTGGATGACGTTGATTGGCCTGAAGTAGGTGTTATTTACCGACCATTCGATAACCGATCTCTGGAAAAGTTTATAAAATACACCCGCGAAGGGTGTGGGATGAAATTGTTTTCTCGAAAAAAAGGAATATTTGAAGCGATGCAGATTCTAAAGAATAATGGGATAATATCGCTACTATTTGATCAAAATTCCGGCGATAGTGGCCATCGCATGATATTTTTCAACCGACTAATTGCGTCGACGGACTTACCAGCTTTGTTATATCAAAAATTTAAAGTGCCCGTTTATTTTTTATACCCCATGAGGGTTGGTTTTTGGAAAGCGAACATTAAGATCAAAAGATTAAATTTTGACGAAAATGATCCCAAAACAATCCTGTTTGTTGCCAATAGACATTTGGAAGAAATTTTAGGGGTAGATGAAAACGTCTGTTCTGACTGGCTATGGGCTCATGATAGGTGGAAGGTTGTAGCCCATGGCACAAAAAATTTGGCAAAACGGAGATGCGAATGGCTGTCACAGTCTCAAAAATATCTAAACATCAAGCCCGAATCGGTAATAAACCTTCACGTCATGGTGCGCATGCCAAATTGGTTGGGGGATATCATCATGGCGGTAGCTGTGTTGCGAACGCTAAAATATTACCGTTCCGATATGGAACTAATCTTGATTTGCCAGAAACAGTTCGTCGATTTTCTTGCCGCATTGGAAATTGCAGACAAAGTGGTACAATTGCCCGAAAAGAATTCCAAATATTTTCTCAATATTCTAAAAATTAAAGATATTTACCCATATCCGGATGTTTATATTTCGCTTGTCAGCTCACTACGTGGTGACATTGAGGCGATTTTAATGGGTGCTCCCAAAAGGATAGGAACGGATACTAAAAATCGACCATATAGGAAAATTTTTATAAATAACTTGTATGAAAGCGGTGCCGATACCGGATTTCTGCATCAAACAAAATTATGGAAAAATGCACTGAATGAGTTTGGGATTGAGTGCGAAGATAATCTTTCCCCATTCAAATTGTGTACGAATATGGGAATTGTTCCAAAAGCCAAACGTACAATCGGGATGGTATGTGGATCCATCAATACTCCTCGTAAACGCTGGCCTGCAAAATCTTGGAGAATTTTAATCGAAAGAATTCATGAAATATATAAGGACGTGCACGTGAATCTGTATGGCACGAAAGCAGATGCCGTGTTTATTGATGAAATTTCTCTTTTTCTCAACCGGGAGAGGATTTCCAACTTGGCTGGCAAAACGAGCATACTCGAATTGGCAAATTATATACAAAGAGATGTCCTGGTGGTTGCGATTGACACGGGGGGTATGCATTTGGCAAACATGTTCGGTCGTCCATTGATTTGCATATATGGTGTCACCAACGCCCTCGTTACTGGGCCGATATTTGATGCTGATAAAATGATAATCATGCCCGACAGTTGTCCCCAAAGCGGTGGTTTCCCGACGGAAGATATCACCATAGAATCTGTCCTCAAGGCCGTCCAACTGATGCTAAAGTAAGTAGACTTGAATGTCTTGCAGCAATTGATATGTCTTCCCATTGCTGTAGCCGGTCGGAAATTTCGGTGGACTAATATTGTCGCCGCCTACGGCAACGGGAAGACTATTGATGAATGTATCTATGATTGTACCACCGATAGCGAAGTCTTCTCCAGATCTTAACCCCATCGAAAAGTTCTGGGCTAACTTCAAAAGAAGACTCGGCGATGCTTTGCTTCGTTCTCTCTCCTTTTCCCAAGCTCTCCTGTTCTCCTTCTCAAACTGATAAAATGTGTGTGTTGCTCAACCGAAATGAGTATAACCGTAGAGCATCTCATTCCAGTGGAATGTTTTTGCCATACATGTAATCAAAGGACCTCCACTTTTCGCAAAAATTTCCAGGATTAATCGTCTCAAATCCTTCGACAATTTCAATGAGAGCATGGATTATATCAATTAACACATCGTCGAAATCTAATTTAACATTGATAGATTCCTGCAAACAGGATATTGGGTATGGGGCATTGTCTATCTTTGGGGTGTCTAGTATATTAATCCCAATGCCTAGGACTGCCGAAATAATGCTGCTATCACTTCTTATAACTTCCAAAAGCAAGCCTCCGATCTTCTTCGATTGAATGAGGATGTCGTTGGGCCACTTGGTTTTTACGTCGATGGAAAATTTATTCGATAACATTTCACAAAGTCCAACGGCTACATACTGTGCAAAGATCGTTAGATGATTTTGCAATATGTCGGTTATTTTTAAAGCATAGGATAGGTATAAATTTCCGACAATATTTCCAATCCAACGCCGCCCGTATTGGCCATAGGAAGCTAATTGTTGCTTCGCTAGCACTATAAATGGAACCGGTTGCCCATTCCTCACCATTTCCTTTGCATCCGCATTGGTGCTCTGTGTTTGGGATTTAAACAGTATGGGAACCCCAAAAGTTGTTTCTAAAATTTTGTCGAACATGGGTAATGAAAATTACGGAACAAAAGTTCGTTAAAATTTTAAGCTCAACTGTCAAGAATGTATCCTTTTTAACATTCTTACCGAAATTTGCCTTAAATAGGTCATAAATACTTGTTTTTACTATCTTCTTATTTTCATTTAGAATAAAGGATATAATTGTGAACCTACAAGCACTTATAAAAAATCTTTCCAAATTCCACCTGTCGTGTTGAAGTATGTGTTATTCCATATGCCACTTTTGGTAAAACTTTTATGAATTTATACTCTTTAGAACTAAATTCTATTGACAAATAGGGATGGCGGTTTTAACTTTTTTACAAGTTAATCAAACAACACAGCAAGGATAAAATAAAAAATGAAAAGAGCTATAATAGGACTTATGAGTTTAATCCTCTTGTCCGCATGTGTCTCAGCTCCAAATTCTATGCAAAAGAGAGAGCTAGAAGTTTACAAGCAACAGGGGTTAGCCGTTGAAGAAAAAAATCCTGCCATTGGTGTAGTGCTTGGTTTTCTTCCTGGAGGTGGTTCTTTTTATGTGCGTGAATATGGTTTTGGGGTGATTGATCTATTATTCTGGCCCGTATCTATTTTATGGGATCCGATAAATGGAGCGAATGGAGCTAATTCTATAAATTATACGGCAACTAAAATGTATGTAAATCAACTTAGGCAAAAAGAGTTGGATGGACTACAAGAACGGCTTCGTCTATCAGAAATAGATGCAAAACAGTATTCTGTAGAGAAAGATAAGATTGAACGGAAATATTCTGGAGATTTGTAAAAATCTTCAAAACTTTCAATTAATGAACCTGTCTTTTTCGAGACAGGTTTTATTCTATGCAATGGATCTAAAAAGATACATTCTTGACAGTTGAGCGAAATTTTAAGCCCTCAAGCTCTTAGAATATTTACTTCCGTTCCTAGGAACTTCCCAAATTTTATACACACCGTATACCTTGCCAAATCTATGAGTTTTTCAATGTCCCGAAAGGATGCGTTTCCCTGATTGATTATAAAGTTTCCATGTTCCTTTGAAATGGCTGCACCTCCAACACTCATGCCCTTTAGTCCGGCCCTATCAATCAATTCGCCGGCACAGAAATCATCTCCATTTTTAAACACTGATCCAAAATTGATACCCCTTGGTTGATGTGTTTTTCGCCAGTTTAATAGTTCTTCAGCCATGGAAGTAAAATATTCCTGTGGAGCCTGTTCGCTAAACCGAAAGGTCGCACTAAGAACGATATTGTTGCGAGGAATGAAAGCCGTTCGGTATCCGAAACGCAAATCTGACTTTTCCATGGTATGTACGATCCCATTGGGATCCAAGGTTTCGATGGATATTAAATGGTCGGATATGGTTTGTCCATGGGCCCCAGCATTCATAAGGATCGCACCACCCATATGGCTCGGAATATACGATAGCTTTTCGGTTCCCAGGAATCCTTTTCCACTCACCGATTTACAAAAGTCTCGGAGAGAAATTCCGGCCATGCAACGCAAAGTATCATTTCCGATCCATTCCAAAGATTTCCAATGGTCTGAATCCAATGTTATTACAACCGCATTGATCATTCCATCCGGTGGCAATATCTTGGTTCCATTGCCGATAATTACATACCTAATGCCCAAATTGCGGCAAATGTTTACAATAGCGATCAATTCGTTGCGTGTTGCAGGATTTACATGTATTCGGGCAGATGTTGGTACTTTTATGGAAAATGCATGGGTTAAATCCTTGAAAGGGGCAAACACTATTTGGGCTTGGTTAAGAGCTTTTTCCACTTCTCCAAATGCGATTTCGCCGATGAAAGCTTTGGCGTGGTACAAGATATTGCCTGCCCCGACAAACATGACTAGCTGCTTTTTATCGCATGAGGATAGCATGTTATAGATGTCATGCATGTCAGCTTTGAATTGTGAAAGGGTTAAAAATTTCTTGTTCGGATTTTTCACCTCATTGAACACAAGGTCACTGGAAACGCCCTCGATTTTTTCCTCAAATGCGGCATATAGTTCGACGACAAATGGCCTATCAAACATATCCAAAATTGCTGCGAATTCTGCAAAATATTGTTTGGTGCGGGACAGCCTATGGGGCTGAAATATTATGTTCAGCTCGTAGTCTTTGTAGTGAGCTTGGGCATATCTCAACAGCGAATTGATTTCCGTAGGATGGTGGGCATAGTCATTCAGAAAAACAAATTTTTCGGTTTTAAACATCACATCACTTCGCCGTTTAATTCCAACTATTCTGTGAGGAAGAACAATATCTTCGTTGAAAATTCTGCGCACACAAAATAACGCTATGGACTTGTTTTTTTCGGAGAAATCATCGTCGTTCAATCCCTGGATTTTGACATATTTTTTCCCAAAGTTGGATGCTATGTTCGTAAAAATCATATCGTCTTCGGGGACGAAAATAGTCGACCTTGTCCGTGAAAATAGTCTTTCGAATGTTTTAAAAAAATTATCTCGATTACCGTAGTTATATATGTGGTCATCGTCATAGTTCAAAGCAATGGTACATTCCGGTGAAAAATTTTCTATGGTTCCATCGCTTTCGTCAACTTCAGCCACTATCCATTCGGACTTTTCGTTATAGGCAGACGGTGAAATTTCATCCCCCTTGAAGAATCCCCCCACCACATAGTCAAAGACTAGGCCATTATGCCTAAGGATTTCCACACATGCACCGGAAACAGAAGTCTTTCCGTGGGATCCCACAATCGCAAGCAATTTCTTATCTCGGCAAATCTTTGCTAAAAATTCTCCCCTTCGGAAGATCTCAATGCCATTTTTTGCTGCACGTTGGCAAATGCTATCGCCGTGTTCATTGACGGCACTCGACCGCACCACATAGTCACAGTTTGGCGGAAGAACTTGTTCGGGCATAAAGATAACACCATGGGATACCAAAAGGTCCTTAATCGGGAAATTGACATAATCATCCCATCCATAAATCATGTCTCCCCTTTGGGCTAGATAAATTGCTAGCGGTGCCATACCGGCTCCACAAATTCCAAGCATACAAATATTTTTACTCATTTCCTGTCATCCTTTGGATACGGTTTACAATAACTTCAACGGCGGAATGTTCGTTGTCTTGTGGGGGAGTTGTCTGGAAGTTTTTGAGATTCTTCTGAAAGCATTCAATGACGACGTTCGCGAGTAAATCGATATCTCCCTGTCGTACAACAATTGCTCTACCGTCATTTGCCGCCTGGGTAGCATTAACTTCCTGATGGTTTTCAGCGGCATCTGGATAGGGAACAAGCACCATCGGCAATCCGAAAAGTGTGGCTTCTGCTATTGTCCCAGCGCCAGCCCGGCACACTAATAAATCCGTTGCACTGAGGAGTGACGACATATCGCTACAAAATGGGAGAAATAGGTTCCTAATAGCATTACCGTCGCCCGACATGCCGATTATTTCCTCTCGGCTATCACTCTTTATGCCACGCACACAACAAACGGTCAGGTTGTGACCATTTAGCCGTTGAAAATTTCTAATTGCCCATTCGTTTAGGGCATTTGCTCCCTGACTTCCGCCTAGAACCGTTACCACGAACGCAAGGGGATCTAACCCTAGACGTGCCCTGGCTTCGCATTTGTCGATTTTTCGCATTTCGCGCCTGAGCGGTATGGACGCGTGTGAAACTTTTTTGTTTAAAGATCGACTTTTAAAATTCACGTGAGGTGGAAGGAAAATTATGTCGGCTAAACATGCTAATAATTTTATACTTTTGCCAATCACTCGATTCGATTCATGCAAAACTATTTTCTTTCGCATTAAAAACGCAGCCATGATCGCTGGAAAATTTGTAAATCCTCCCATGCCTATGACACAGTCAATTTTTCTATTTTTTACCAATTTTATACATCGGAAGAGGGAAATGAGTTGTGATTTCATTGTTTCAAAAATTTTCCAAATACTTTTAGCCAACGGCTTAGCCGACAGTGTGACATATTCAAATTGTCCATATTTTTTCAACATAACACTGTCAATTACTTTATCGCTGATAAGCAATAAACATTCTCCATTCCGTGCCATCAATTCTTCGGCGATTGCTATGCCAGGCCCCAAATGCCCTCCTGTTCCTCCACAAACGATAGCATACCTATTCATCGTATCGCAACATAATAATAATAAATAGGCATATCAAGAATAATGCTAAAAATTTCCGAATGCCGAATGCCGTCTGGATTTATCGAAGTTTCCATGTGGTATTATCTCCTGGGTTAACGAAAGATTCCCATCTTCGTTTTATTTTTTTTAAAATTTTAATTGCACAAAGGTGGGAGGACGATAGCATATGGGGGCATGAAGAGGGTTGCCATATTGACTGCAGGAGGAATTGCACCATGTTTATCTTCTGCCGTTGCAGCATTGATAAAAGAGTATGTTAAAACATCTCCGGACATTGAAATAGTCTGCTACCGTGACGGCTACAAAGGATTACTATTGGGTGATTCATCTAGCATCACACACGGAATTGTGGAATCGGTAGAAGTTTTATACCAATTTGGCGGTAGCCCCATAGGGAATAGCCGTGTAAAGCTAACGAACGTGGCAGACTGTGTAAGACGCGGATTTGTAAAGGATGGAGAAATCCCGCTCAATGTCGCAGCAGAACAACTGGTAAAAGATAAAATTGATATTTTGCATACCATAGGCGGCGACGATACTAATGGCGTTGCCGCTGATTTGGCGAAGCATTTAAAAGAAAATGGCTATAATTTACAAGTTATCGGCCTGCCAAAGACCATAGACAATGACATTATTCCAATTGCCCATAGTTTGGGTGCAAATACAGCAGCTGAACAGAGTGCACAGTTTTTCGAACACATTGTCGCTGAAACAACGGCAAACCCGAAAATGTTTATCATTCACGAAGTCATGGGCCGCAAGTGTGGGTGGCTGACAGCTGCATCGGCGTTATGCTATACAAAACGATTGCACGAACGTGAGTTCATTGCCGGGTTAGGAATGTCTAAGGAACGCTATTCCATCCATGGGGTATACGTTCCCGAAATAACCATTAATTTAAAGAAAGAGGTCGACCGGCTGGAACAGGTGATGAAAAATGTAGGCTGTGTAAACATTTTCGTGAGCGAAGGTGCGTGTGTCGACGAAATTGTCACCGAGATGGAATCACGGGGTGAAACGGTTGTTCGTGATGCTTTTGGACATGTCAAGCTTGATTCGATTAATGCAGGTGAATGGTTTAAGTCGCAATTTACTAAAAATATTGGGGCTGAAAAAACCCTGGTTCAAAAAAGCGGATATTTTGCCCGCTCTGCCCCTTCAAACCTTTTCGACATTGCTTTGATCAATGACAGTGCCGAAATGGCCGTAAAATGTGCCCTCGCGGGAGAATCCGGTGTCATTGGACTCGATGAGAACCATGATAACCAAATGAGCTGCATAGATTTTCAAAGGATAAAAGGAGGGAAACCCTTCGATGTCGCTAAAAATTCTGAATTTGTGAATTTGTTAAAGCAAATAGGTCAAATATAGGCATGTTTTTCGATGAAACGTAATGTTTGTTTAATTATTTGTCTGGTGTGTGTATTTTGTGCGATGGATATTGCTGCATTGCCAACCCGTAGGCAGCTGAAATCTAGTTACCCCAACGACAACTCTCAAATATATTCCCACCGAGGGAATAGTAGCATGGACTTTAGGTCGCTATCTAAAAAATTTAGGGTTTCAAAATTTCATAGGGATCTGCACTCCCTGAAAAAACGTGATCGACGGATAACCATGCAAAACCTCAATCAATACCAATATAGACGATCCCATTCTCGAAAGGTAGGAATCCCAACTGTGCGAACAACATGGGAGGAATAGGTTTTATATGGCAACGTATGTCATCGAAAATTTTTCGAATTTTATCAATGAAATGCCGCATGTCTTTCATGGTCCAGAGGTCATTTTTGTCATACCTACCTACGATGACATATGGCCCATGAAAACAATTTTTTCGCAAAACAGTATCCATCTTCATTCCATAAAATTTTATACGGCCCATGAATTTAGGAAATACCTGGCGATAGAGTTTGATCTACCAAACAAAATCTGCCCAAATGGCATGGTCAGCTTTTGTTTCGACGAAGTAGCCGATGTGATGAACGTCAGTGGTTACACGCAACGCACAATTATTACAGATAAAAAAGTGACTCTCCAAGCATTCCATGAAACCCTGTGGTCAGGTATACAATATGAAAATATACTAGACAGAGACGTGTGTACATTTTTTAGGGATCTAAAGGAGGAAATCGTTGCCAATGATTTTATTTTAGAGCAAGATGTTGACAGATTATTACTAAGATCTGCATCTTTCCTAAAAGCTCCCATGGATGGGCAAGTAATTTTCTATGGTTTTTTACCCTTCGATAATGCCAAAGTATTGATGGAGGTCGCTGCAAAATGTTATGCACAAACGGATGCAATTACCTACGACTTTGGAGATGCGGAGTTTGTCCACCTATGGATTAATACCCTGGAAAAAATTTTTGGCGAAAGCACATTTTACCTATGCAATGGAGACCATAATTTCGAAAAGAACGTGAAATTTCAAGCCTATGATACGATATGCGACGAAGTCGAAACAACTTTTAATCAAATTCTACAACTCCTATCCCGGGACACTTCGGTAAAGATAGGTGTGTGTTTCAAGGATAATCAAACCATTCATCTGCCAATGCTAGTGGATAAATTGGAAGCAATCGGTCTATCCTATTGCGATACCATCGGACATCCTAAAAAATCAACAAAATACGAAACAATCCTATCCCTGTGGGGCGATTGGCAAGTTAGAAGAGACATACCAAGTTTTTGCAGATTTTGTGCAGAATTATCAGCGAACAACCTGATCGAACGGGAACAATTTGATAAAATTATTAGCGACTTGCCATCGCTCCAGAAGGGCTGTTTATCGGAAATTTTCGACATTGTGCTGGAATTCGCAAACATAAAAAACATTCACTCATTTGACATCGTTGAACCCTATGACATGCACGGAACAAGGTTTTCTTTTAAAAAATTTTACCAGAAATTCATGGAGGCATTTGGTGGCATTTTGCCTCCGGAAATGGTGGAATTTTTGATGGAACAATCGAATGGACCCATTGCTGAAAAAAATTTTTTCAAGAAGAATTTGGTCAAATATTTTGTGGCATCGGTTATTTCTAAGACCAAAAGTTACACGTTGAACCCCCAGGCGAATATCGTCCTCATCAATATAAATTCCGCCTACAAACAAGATTTTACGGATATATTTGCTATTGGGATGACCGCTGCGGATTTTGATTTTTCCGGAGAAAATCACTGGCTTTCCTCCGACATAGTTGACGGAATCAACAGCCACACAACGATTCGCCTAAATTCCGGGGATTTAGCCGTTGAGCATGCCCATACCTATTTGCTAACTTCTCAGGAAAAGAAACTTTTACAGCGAACCATTTTCGAAATCCTGTGTAAAAAATGTAAATTGACATTGTCCTATGCCACAAAAAATTATTTCAGTGATAGTGTCGAGCAGGAACCGGCAAAAATTTTTACCGAAATATTCCATCTGTCCCAAAAGGAGTTTTATTCAAAGGATCGGGAGATCTTGTTGCTCAAATCCATTCCTGACACTCTGATCCATTTCCTAGATGATAGCCTTAGCGATGAAGACATTGAAAGCATAGAGAAATGCACGATTTCCTATGCTACAAGGCATGACCTATCCCAAGGCATACACGACTACTGTTTTGCCATCGATCCAAGCTTAAAACTTTCATGCAGTTCACTGGAATATGTGTTGCAAAAACCATGTGTCGGATTCTATGATTTCGTTTTAAAACTACCAACGATGCCCTGGTACTCAAAACTTTTCGACAAAAAACTTGCCCTCGGTTCATTTACCCACGAGTTTTTGCAAATTTTTGAGGCGAAAAACACCTTTATTCTGAAACATTCGCCGGATATTTTTCATAGAAACATACGGTCATGCTCCAGTCGCGTGAAAAATATGGTGTCCCGGGCCTGCGCTGCCGCCGATGCAGATGTGCCAGCCGACTTTTCTAGAACCGTAGATTTGGCAACCATTTGGGCCAAACGTCTGGTGAATAAACTGTTTATCATGCCAAATTGGAAATCCTTCCGCAGTGAATACTCACTTCCGTCGGACCTCACGGTTAAAATAAAAGACGAGAAACTTTGCCTATCGGGACGATTAGATTTTATCATTAGCAACGGAAACCCACACGATGCGAATCGTTTTGATACAGATACAGTGATCATAGATTTCAAGACCGGAAGTAATGTGGAAATGACGGAACGAAATGTCAAATGGCACATGGAGCGATATTTCGGCCTACAACTTTTGCTCTACGGCATTGCCTTAAAAACTTTGGGATTCAAAACCGTAGGAATACTGATACTGAAACCTGACAGCAGCATCGCAAACATCCCCATTGACGTTAATTGCATCCTGGAACAGGTTCCCGAGTTGATGGAAAAATTATCCCAAACGATTCGTACGGGTCTTATCGAACGTCAAATTTTGGGAAAAATCTTTCAGCAATTTGCCATCAAAGATGTTCCTCTCGCTACGACAGATTTATATTAGGTTGCACTAAATTTATTGCAATTTTTACCCTTTATCTAGATTATAGGTCATGAATCAGAAGTTCGTTTTAGATTTTGAAAAACCGATTTATAACCTTGCCAATCAACTGGAAATCTTAAACGAACGTGCGGCAGTTTCCGACGTCGATTTTTCTGAAGAAATCGCATCTCTGAAAAGAAAAATAGAGGAAACTAAAAAAAAGGTATATGCCGACCTGAATGCATGGCAAAGGGTACAAATCGCCCGACATCCTCAGAGGCCATACTCGTTTGACTACATCGACAGAATATTTTTGAACTTCCAAGAGTTGCATGGTGATAGGTTATATGCCGATGACAATTCCATGGTCTGTGGAATGACTACCTGTGACGGCATGTCAATCATGGTCATCGCCCAACAAAAGGGAAGATCGATTAAGGAAAACATACGACGGAACTTCGGTATGCAAAAGCCGGAAGGTTATCGAAAAGCGTTGCGCTTGATGAAGTTGGCAGAAAAATTCAACATGCCAATAGTGACGCTTGTCGATACTCCCGGAGCATTCCCTGGCATTGAATCCGAAGAAAGACATGTGGCGGAATCAATTGCCGTGAATTTACGGGAGATGTCGTCGATCGGCACCCCCATAATTTCCGTGTTCATCGGCGAAGGAGGTTCGGGCGGGGCCTTGGGAATAGCGGTGGCGGATAGGGTACTCATTCTTGAAAATTCCTACTACTCTGTTATTTCTCCTGAAGGGTGTGCTGCTATCCTTTGGAACGACAAAGTAAAAGCTCCCGATGCGGCAAAAGCTTTACGGCTGTCTCCCCAAAAGCTTATAGAATTTGGTGTGGCGGATGAAATAATATACGAGCCACTTGGTGGTGCCCATAACGACTACGATTTTATGGCAAATGCAGTTAAAAGTGCGATCGTCAAACATTTACAAAAACTATTAAAACTTGACAAAAAAAGCCTGCTGGAGGCAAGATATCAAAAATTTCGCAGGATGGGAATATTTGATACGAACAAAAATATTGTTGCAGCCTAGATAAAACTCCCAAAGCTAACCGTCCTATGGCCATACTTTCGAGGGATTTTTATGCTCGCGATACCTTGATTGTTGCCCGTGAGTTACTTGGGCAGGTGCTTTGCCGATCCGTTAGAAATATTGTCCTCCAGGGTTATATCGTCGAAACCGAAGCCTATACCCAGGAGGATCCCGCATCCCATGCTTTCCGCGGATATACTCCACGAACCGAAGCGATGTTCCAACGGCCTGGGACTGTCTACGTCTATTTCATCTATGGCATGTACCATTGTTTGAATGTCGTTACCGACAGGGAGAATTATGGTAGTGCTGTTTTGGTTCGTGCATTGGAAGGGCTTAATGGTCTGTCAGGGACAAGTGGCCCTGGAAAACTATGCCGCACGATGAACATCGACCTCCATTGCAATGGGCAGGATTTAACTCGCCGGAAAGGAAATATTTGGATAGAACGGGCTGCTACTATTTCCCCGGAAAGCATTGTACAAACGACCAGGGTGGGTATTCGTCGAGCAACAAACTATCCCTGGCGTTTTTATATACGAGATAACAAATTTGTATCTACTTTCTCAGTGTCCCGACCATAATTTTTCAAACAACCATAAACAAATCCTTAGACGATGAAGCAAAGTGTAATTTTCCATGAAACAGACATTGGCCCATTGACAATAACGGCTGAAGATGACCACATAATCGGCATTGATTTTGGGATAATTTCTTTGGCAAATTACGTGAATATTCCAGTCATTAATGAAGCTTTCAGGCAGCTTTCCGAATATTTCGCTGGGAAAAGAAAAATTTTTAACCTTCCATTGAAACTTTCGGGGACAGATTTCCAAAAATCCGCCTGGGAAGCCTTGCTAAAAATCCCATACGGTCGGACGGAAACCTATGGAGATATGGCGAGAATGATGGGCAAAAGAAAAGCGTATAGGGCAGTGGGGATGGCCTGCCATAGAAACCCAATTTCCATAGTAATTCCTTGCCACAGAATTATCGGGGCAAGTGGGGACCTCACCGGTTACGGTGGAGGCATTGGCATCAAAGCATGGCTCCTAGGGTTGGAAGCAAAACATACCCATGGTTTGTAAATTTAATGCGATTCTATGTTTTCTGGCATGGAGAGTTGCTCATCGTCCGACGTTACCGATGATTCGGGATTCTCAAGTGTAAAATTCTCGTTCGCATCTTCTATGACTTTTTGCTCTTGCGGT
>JAITET010000063.1 GCA_031281895.1 Puniceicoccales bacterium
AGAGTTTGCACGAAACTACTGATATCTTCAGGGTAAACGCTGAAGAGCTTTCGACCAAGCTTTTCGATTGTTGCAATGGAGCTTTTCAAATCCTCTATTTGGCATGTCTTGGTTAGAACACCGAGAGCATTTTCATAGGCAGTATTTAATTCCGATGACAGCAAAAAGATACCATCGAATGCTAGGGAATCATCTTCCTCCAAAGAATACACAATTGTTGTTTGATCTTCCTCTTGCTTTGGTTCGCCCCCAAAACACGAACAGCAGCAACAAATTAGCAGGCAAAAAGTGCATATATTTGGGATTTTCATATTTTAAGATAGGTAAGTTGAAGTACTTTTTTAAAAACTTTAAACAAAAATTTCACAAAAAATGATATTAGTTCCCCATTTCAATGGACAATATTTCTAGTTTGGTACGCCTATGACCCCTCAGATCCATAATTTCAACAATCTTTGGCATCCAAATGCCTTCAAAATTTTTAAAAGAGCCAACGGATAACCTTCTAACTAATATGGAAACATCGTTTAAAAAATCTATCTGTAAAATGATCATATGCTTTATATCGACGAAGGCCTGGATGCTCGTGTATTGTATGTCGTTAATAGAATCTTTCTCATAGCGAACGAATTGTCGCACCGGTCGCCCTGCGACCTTTGCCTCTCCAAAATATTCATAGGAATCGTTCCATGAAAGACTAAGAAATAAATCCTGTGGAGTTAGAAGTAAATCATCAAAAAATGGACTATTGATTTGAAAATTTTTATTGCCAGAATCTTTCGTAATTTGTCCTTTGTGATAGCTAAATTTATATTCCTTGTCCCCAAAGACTACCCTGATTTTTTGCTTTTTTGGAGAATTTGTGTAGAAAATTTCACCAAACTTTTGGCTGTCGTTTTTCAATGGTTCATAGAGCCTGACTTTCACCCTAAGGTTCAAATTGCCATACTCAAGGTTTTGGCGGACATTTTTTGTAAACTCTTCTATTTTTTTTGGGGAAAGGTTGTGCGGTCTGCGAAGATCCCCTGCGAAACCATACAGCGGGAACCCTTGCCATAGAGATTGTGCCAACAAAAACAAAAAACAGTGTATTAATCGTAGAAACTTCATCGCTTTTGAATATCATCATCGACGATGATATTTTTCAGATCAATGTTATTAATCTTAACCTGTTTATGGGAGTTGGCCCATATTTGCATCATCGATAAAAAAAATGCCACAATAAAAAATGTAACAATCCCACCTACGGTCCACTTCGTTAGGACTTTCGTCGTATCACTACCAAAAGCAGACTCCACCGCACCTCCTCCCAAAGAAGATCCCATGCCGCTGTTGGCCGATGGCCTTTGCATTAGAATAACCAAGGTGGTAAAAATGCTAGCGCAAATCAAAATAAAAGTCAATAAAAACGAGAAAAATGAATACATCTTCTATTGTGAAGAATGAATACAGCTTTGATCTTAGCAAGACAAAAGTTACGGTTTCGTCAAAGGGAAAGTCGCCCTATTCTTGCACTGGGGGGCTTTTGGTCCACCGCTAGGATTCTGTTTATCTAGTGCAGACATAACCTCTTTGGTTTTAAATATTTCGTTACCAGCCCCTTTGCCAAACGTTCTCCCAGCAAATAATGATTTACTTTTAGTATCCGCAGGATTTGTACTGGCGGCTCGCCGAGCAGCCGGATCTATATCTTCAGGTTCCACTTTCATAGAGGTAATAATGTTGTAAAAATTATCTTAAATTGCAAACAAAATTTCATGCCATATGCTAAAATACATACCTTGGAAAAATAGCGACCATCACTTCTGTGCCAGGTTGTGGTCGATTTGCTTTTAAAATATTAGATCGTGAACATCGTTCAACAAACTTTTATAATTGTCAGATCTAATAAGAAACGATAACCCATGTTTGCCATATTCGGAACGAAGAATAGTTGATTGAGGAATAATGTCAAAAATTTGGGCTACTTTTGGATGGGCTTGAATATTTGTCCCGATCATGTCGATGCGTGATAGGTTTTCTTCCCCACATAAACTCAACAAATATGGCCGAAAGGCTTCATTAAACTCATCCCGAAGATTCGAAAAGTCTAGCATGTCCAACGAAATTTCATCGAAAAATGTATGGTCATCGAGATGCCTATGTTTTACAAAGCCCACTGCCACGCCATGGTTTTTAAAGAACGTTAAAACTTTACTCACAATGTCCCCGCTAGATTTACACGAAACCAAGCAAAGGTTGGTTTTGTTTGTTACTCCTACGACATAGGATTCATATGAGGTTGTTTGTTCTACAACACTTGTTCCCGGGAAATTTCCAAACGTATTGGAAATTGTGAATGGGATATTATTTTTTTGAGCGAACGCAACGGACCTATCTTGCATAATTTTACTGTCAAAAAAAGACAACCTTAATAGGGATTCGAAGTCTATTTTCTCTATCAATCTAGCATTTCGAATTATTTTAGGGTCTCCCGTATAAACACCATTTACGTCGGTATATATCTCACATCTGTCTGCTTGAAATCTATGGGCCAACGCCAATGCCGTCAAATCCGATCCTCCGCGGCCCAGGGTTGTCAAATCTCCATTCTCGGAAATGCCCTGAAATCCAGCCACGATTACGACATTTTTTTCTGCCAATAGTTTTTCAATGTTTGCTCCGTGAATATTTTCTATTCGAGCATTGCCATGGGATGGGCAAGTTTGTAAACCAATTTGAAAGGCTAGCTGTGAAACGGCACGGACTCCAATAGTATCGAGGGCAATTGATAAAAGTGCCACCGTTTCCTGTTCCCCGACGCAAAGCAAAACATCGAGTTCTCTACCGTTTGGAGCTGCAGATAATTTCTTTGCATCCGAAATCAGCCTGTTGGTGACGCCGGCACGGGCAGAGACCACTACGATCACTTCATTGCCTTTGACATAAGATTCTTTGACCCTATTCGCCACCGAACGGATACAGTCAATATCTTTTACTGATGTTCCTCCATATTTCTGAACAATTCTTGCCATTAGAACTTTTTTGTGAATTTATACTCCGTCCCGTTCATCAACCTGACAATATTTGTTCTATGCTGCGAAAAAATGATAACATTAATGATAATTGAACATAGGATACAGTCTTTGGGATAGGAAAACAGATATGATGTCAGTATCGTACTGGTAGCAAAGCATAGGGATGCCACGGAAACAATCTTTGTCGCATGAAAAATTACTAACCAGAGAAACACGCCTATGACCAACGTATTTGGCATAATGGCTAAAAGTCCTCCCATGGTAGGAGCGACCCCTTTCCCTCCTCGAAATTTATGAAAAATCGAAAAACTATGCCCGAGTAAAACCCCAATTAAACCAAGGGCAGCCAATCGAATATTTAGGTAATTTTCTTCTGGAAAAATTTTCGCAATTACTAGCAAAGGGACATATCCTTTTAGGAAATCTAACACAAAAACCAAACTTCCAGCACTACCCCCGAGTGTACGCTTTATATTAGTCGCTCCAGAACTACCACTACCGGATGAAAAAATATCCACTCCCCTAATGCGTGCCAGAAATGCTCCAAATGAGAGCGAACCTACGAAATAAGACGAGAGGACAATAATAATATACCAATGCCAATACATAAGTTAGTCAAAGATAGATCGTCGGTAATACTTTTGCAATAGAAAACTTGTAAGTTCGATCTCCGATCTCCGTACCAGGACCGTTTATGGTATTTATGCTTGACAATCACACGTTGATAAATACCAAATAACTCCATTATGCCTCTTTCGTGTAAAATAAATATGGCATTCCGAAAGCGACATTTATCCAGCATTCTTCCTATATCTCTGGCGGACTCATCGAAGCATGAGAACAATCGGTACCATCGGGAAGGTACCTCAGTCGGTGAGGATCAATCAACCATCACGCGTTGTTTGACGCAAATTCCTACTCCATAGACTCGGCAAACCCTTCCCTGATTTTATTTGCCTCTGTTCCCGTTTCCATTTCGTCCTCCTTAAACTTTTAATGGAGAACTAAATGGTTCTGGTTGTTAGATAGGTAATCCCCATTCAGTTCGTGTAGCTCTCCGTCTTTCTGCTATTGCAATGGCAACATGTACAAATCCCCACGTTACTAATACTGCCATTATATTTGTTAGTGTTGCTTCCCTTACAAGTCTTGGTTCAAGTCTCAATAATATAAAATGAAATAGCCCCACTGTTGAGACCCATGCTCCTATCAGTACCAGTATCACTTCTTCCCCTCCAGGTATCGGTTCAAATCTCAATATATCTCGCAGCGTAGCCATAAATACTACTATCTGTATAGTCATCTGAGGAATCAGTACACCTTCCTCTTCCCCTATGGCTCTTCTTAGAACCGGCACAACTTCCCTTATTGTCAGTCTTACTTCCCGTACTATTACCCTGGTAGGTCTTTCCATTGCCCTTGTTATTGCCCTTATATGTCTTCTCACTGCTCGCATAAATCTTATCGGTACTAGGGTCAGGACTCATAAGCCCAAATAGAAGAGGAAAATACAAGCGATACAAATGGTTGAAAAGAAAGTGTGGTGGCAGCGGTCATAGCGAGTTGCGACGCGGCGCCAGTCCTTTAGT
>JAITET010000066.1 GCA_031281895.1 Puniceicoccales bacterium
ATGTGGGAATTTTGAATTTTCATCATCATCTGATGTAAATCCCCACGCAACGTATTGGGCAGATATCCAAGATCTACGGCCAACATCATCAGTGATACACAATGTATTGCGTCGATGGATGTCAAACAATAGCAACCCCGCAAAATGCCAAGTGCCCTGCCAATATTGTCGTATAGCCAAATAATTCTTTCCTTTTTTACAATCTCACGAGCGTTGAGCTCATAGTCAATGATGGATCTTATTATCTGTGTCAGCCGAGAAAGAATATCAACTTCGGCAAAACCAAGTGTCTGCTGGTTGGATATTTGGAAAAAATTTCCCTGAGCCTCAGAACCCTCCCCGAATAAACCACGTACGACAAAACCCAGTTTCTGTACGGCCAGGATCAAATTGCCTATCTGTTTGGTGATGACTAGGGCTGGTAAATGCAGCATGACAGAAGCTCGCATACCAGTACCAACATTCGTTGGGCAAGCGGTGAGAAAACCATAACGATTATCGAAGGCTATGTTCAGGTTCTCTAACACATGGTCATCGATGGCATTGATTTTATCGAACATTGTTTTGAAATTTAAATCGGGACGAAAAACTTGCATGCGCAGGTGGTCTTCCTCGTTTATCATGATGGAAGTCAAATGGTCATCCGTAAAAAATAGTTTGGATTCATTGGGTTCAATGACAAATTCTTGGCTGCACAGGTGTCTTTCAACCAGGGCTAATTTTTCGTAGTCCAAAAGATCGCCCATGCTGAGAATTGTACTATTCGTAAAAATTGGACAGCTTGATAGAACCTTTTCGCATCTTTCTGCGACGGCATGCAAATCCCTCTTACAGGCATATTTTACAAATTTAAAATCCGCAAGATTGCGAGCCAACCTTATCCTGGAGCTAACAACCACAGGTATCGTTTCCTTTGCCAATTTCGAATCTTGGAAAAGCTTCTTTGCGAAATCGTTCATGATACTCCCTCGGATTCCTTTAAAATCTTGATTTCATCGCGCAATCTGGCTGCTTCCTCATATTGTTCAGTCTTTACTGCTGCATCCAACATTTCCTGTAATTCATTCAACCTTTCTTTCGTGGAAAGTTTCCTAGTGGGCCTTTTGGCAGGCGTATCGGTGAAGCCTCCTGTGGCGTTCATCGTTGCCGTCCTAGCCCCCTCCCTCGAATATTTTCCCTTGTGGATCGTACCCTTTTGAGAGGATTCAATTATTCCATCTATCAACAATTTCAAATCTTTGTAGCAGTGAGGACACCCCAGGCGGCCGGTTTCTTTAAATGACATCGGTGTACACCCGCATTTTGAACATATCAGCCCATTGGCGGACAAATTTTGTTTCATCCCGGAAAACAATGCTTCTCCTAGTCCGGATAACATCGCGAATGGTAACCCTTCCTTATCAAAAAGGCCATGCTTCGCCGCACACTCGTTACACATTCGAATAACGGTTGTTTTATTATTAATAACCTGTGTCATGTGAACGGTTGCAGGTTTTCCACAAAATTGACATTTTTCCATCACGACTCCTCTATCAAATCTTTCTACAAATATATTTTTCTGCCAGGATAGCAGCCATCGCTCCCGTACCGGCAGATGTTATTGCCTGTCTATATGTTTTATCGGCACAGTCCCCGGCGACAAAGATTCCTTCAATGTTTGTTTCGACGAATGAATCTTTCTTCCGGTGGAAATAGCCATCGTCGTCAAGGTGTAAATATTTAGCAAATTGTTGGGTATTGGGAGTGTGGCCAACGGCTATGAACACGCCGGAGCAAGCTATCTCCGTTTTTGATCTATTTTTGACATTTTCTACCCTGATGCCACTTACCTTTTCAGGTCCAATAATTTCGTCGACAATGCTATCCCATATGGGAATAATTTTTCCATTACCCAAGGTACGTTCCCTCATCGGTTTGGATGCTCTTAGTGTATCACGGCGATGGATTAGATATACTTTTGTACAAAAATTTGTCAAAAACAGTGCCTCTTCGCAGGCTGTGTCTCCACCTCCAACAACCGCAACATCCTTCCCTCTGTAAAAAGAACCGTCGCAGGTTGCACAAATACTTACTCCTTTGCCTCCAAAAAATTCCTTTTCTCCTCTTACTCCCAATAGCTTTGGTGATGCTCCGGTGGCGACTATTACAGCTTGGGATAGGTATGTGTTACGTTCGCAAACAATTTTTTTCGTATCTTCTCCAAAGTCCACATCCTTCACTTCATCATCCACAAAACGGGTACCAAAATGTTCAGCCTGCAACCTCATATTAGCCATCAGTTCAAACCCATTTATTCCATTTGGGAATCCAGGAAAATTTTCTACCTCATTTGTCATTGTCAACTGGCCACCGGGTTGTGGACCCCCAATGACCAAGGGTGATAGGGCTGCTCGGGATGTGTATATGGCGGCTGTCAAACCAGCACATCCGCTGCCTACTATCACAACTTTTTCAAGTTCATTCATTTTAGAAAAAAATTCTATGACAAAAACATTTTTTTTAAAGCAAAATAAAAACAAAAATACCCCCGCACACGCCATAAATTTTATCGCCTCTGCTTCCGTTTCCATTCTACCCCTATTTAACTTTTGACGGAAAACTAAATGATCCCTAAAAAAATTGAGTGGCTCCGATATAAAACATTGACATCCAATTAATATTTTTTTCAAAGGAAGCAAATGGAATTTGCAGTTAGACTACGAACGTGGTGAAAGGTTTTTTAGAATTGTGCCTCTTGGCTTAATGTAAGGCATATTTATTAATCTTTAGTCTTTCGTTTGTATGCGTAAAAAAATTCCTTTTGTCCTAGTTTCTCTAGTTGTGTTTGCCCTCATAGGTGGTAAGGTTTTACCGTTGAGTGTGTTGCGTTTATTTCTCGCAATTAGCGTGACACTGCAATCGGTCATAGTCTTCGCTTTGCCGGCACTAATTTTTTGCCTAATTTTTTCAACGTTCCAACGATTCGGGAAAAATGCTTCGAAAATTTTTATCGTCGCCTTGATTTTGCTTTGCTGTTCGAATTTTTTGGCAACGTATATGAGTCATTTCATCGGAGAAATAATACATGGCATGGATCTGTCGCTGGTTCAAATATCAGCAAACAGTGAGTTGACACCTAGCTTTAACTTCAAACTTCCAAAAATTATTCCAAATGCTCTGGCCATGGTTGTGGCAATGATTTGTGGAATTTTCGTTCCAAAAATTGCACCGACCAGATCTCAGAAATTGTCAACAATCATGGATGAATTCGTTGCTCTTTTTCTGAAATGCATACAATTTATAGTGCCGTTTTTTCTATTTGGATTTTTACTGAAAATGCAATACGACGGAATTGTCATGATACTCGTCCGCCAGTATGTTGTAATAGTTGCGATCATAGCTGTCACCATAGTTTCCTACCTTTTACTTTTTTATTTCCTTGTGAACGGGATGAATCCAAAGGTAACTTTCATGGCAATGAAAAATATGATCCCTGCCGTCCTATGTGCATTTGGAACTATGTCGAGTGCTTCGGCACTGCCATACACACTCATTGCCGTGGAAAAAAATTCAAAAAACAAGAATTTGGCGAAGTCCATTGTCTCGATCACCACGAATATTCACTTGATCGGTGATTGCATAGCCATTCCTATTTTTATCTATGCGATCCTCAAGAGTTACGGTATCCAACAGCCGTCACAGCTTTTGTATCTAGGGTTTGTCCTACAATTTGTAGCAGCAAAATTTTCGGTTGCCGCGGTGCCAGCGGGTGGAATAATCGTAATGTTGCCGATCATTGAACGGTGTTTCAGTTTCAGTGGTGCGATGTCGTCCCTAATACTTTCACTGTACATACTCATGGATCCGATCTGCACGTCGGCAAATGTCCTTGGCAACGGTGCGTTCGCCCAGCTCATCGACAAAATTGCCACACGTCTTCACGGAAAATAAAATAGTCAGAATGAACATGCAAAAAAGCCTTGCTTTTTCGCCCACGATATGTTTATTACCTTCAATTCATATGAAGGCAGTTATTAGGACACAAGGCAAACAATTTGCCGTACAGGAGGGCGATGTTTTGTTTGTGGATAGGTACGTTGATTCTTCTGCCGGAGATGAAGTGGTAATAAAAGATATCCTGTTCTTGAGTGAAGGTAATGATACCAAGGTAGGCACTCCTTTGGTTCCAGGAGTCAGCGTTAGGGCGAAGATTTTAGAAAATAAGCGCGCTAAAAAGGTGATGATTTTCAAAAAAAAGCGTCGCAAAGGGTATCAACGTAAACGTGGACATCGCCAAGAAATATCAGTAATTAAAATAGAATCAATCCAAAGTTAAGCGAGGTTTATCATGGCACATAAGAAGGGACAAGGAACATCTAGAAATGGACGGGATAGTGCGGGTAGAAGGCTCGGAGTGAAGAAATACGACGAGGAAGTCGTTCGTGCAGGAACTATTTTGATACGGCAGCGGGGAACAAAGATTCATCCCGGGAATAATGTTGGCTGTGGCCGTGATCATACCCTATTCGCCCTGGTCGATGGAATTGTCAAATGGGATGGCAAACACCGCAAAGTCGCCGTGAAAAAGGCTGAGGCTTTATAAAAAACTGCCCCGCTGGCGATGACTTGACCTGGCCCTAGCATCCGGAATGAGGTTTCCACTATGGGTTTTAAAAACGGAAGTGCAAACTTTTTGAAAGTTCCGCCGTTATAAAATTTAGGGGGCAAATTATGAAATCTTGCCCATGGTGGAAGTGGTACTAAAGCCTTCGATAAATGGTAGAAAATGAATTTCCGCTCCGACAGTTTGTAAAGCTTTACGTTCCAAGTGGTCTAGTGTGTCAATGGTATAGTCTCCGGATTTTGCATAGATATCGGGATGGAAATGTAATATTTCATCGTTTAACCTGCTTCCGTTAAAAATAAAAATGCCATCTACGACGGACATGGCGGATAGCACATAGGCCCGCATTCTTTCAGTGAAAATGGGGCGTTTATCACCCTTTAATGCTTTTACGCTCATGTCAGAATTTAGGGCAACCCAAAGGGAATTCCCAAGTTTTTTTGCATTTTCAAGGGAAAATACGTGTCCCACGTGCAATAGGTCGAAACATCCGTTGGTCAGTACCACTTTCCGATTTTCTCCTCGCAGCTTTTCGCGAATTGCACAGGCATTTGTAAAGTTAAACAACTTGGATGGTATCAAATCCATTCTGGGCTAGGGTTTTTTTGCTTTCTTTGTGGTTTTTTTACCTTATTCACCGACGGGACCGTTGCTTTTGGCATAGGTCCTTTTCTCATCAAATTCGACAGCGCTTTGGCCGGATCTGCCACAAAATTTTTTGTAACCCTTATGGATTTAATATCCGTCGATGGCAGTTCGAATTTGAAATCTCGCAATAATTTTTCTAAAATGGTAAGCAATCCGCGAGCACCTGTTTTTTCATCGGCTGCCAGTTTGGCAATTTCGGTTAATGCACCATCGTCGGCA
Source organism: Puniceicoccales bacterium (assembly GCA_031281895.1). Taxonomy (GTDB): domain Bacteria; phylum Verrucomicrobiota; class Verrucomicrobiia; order Opitutales; family JAIRKQ01; genus JAIRKQ01. The sequence continues at coordinate 5,471 of JAITET010000066.1, forward strand.
CTAAATTTTATTTTGTAGCCGGCAAAATCTTCCACATACTGCTTAAAAATTGAGCCTTCCGATGATACTAGGATATTTTTCAGATCATCGGCCTTCAATGCTTCACAGGCAACCCGTACCGGCAAGCGTCCAATGAATTCCGGCTCAAATCCATATTTAATGAAGTCCGCCGTAGAAACTTTCTTTAAATATTCATAGGCCTCGTCCTGGTCATTGGGGGAAAGCTTGAAACCGAACCCTATGCTTTTGTTCCCTACCCGCGTTTTAACGATGTCGACAAGTTTATCAAATGCACCACTGGCGATGAATAAAATGTGTTTTGTATTGATACTTTGTTTCTGTTCTGCGCTTCCACCCGCAAAGCTCATAGCGACCCGCAATTGCGATATCATATCCGTTTGACTATAGGCGTTGACTTCACTTTCCTCCATCAGTTTTAAAAGATTTATTTGTACGCCACGTCCGGAAATATCACGCCCTTCAAAATTGGACGATATGGCAATCTTATCAATTTCATCGATGAAGACGATCCCATACTGTGCCAATTTTACGTTCCCATTGGCAGCCTTTATTAGGTCACGAATCATGTCATCCACATCGTTGCCGACATATCCTGTTTCGGAAAACTTCGTCGCATCAACTTTTACGAATGGTACCCCGATAAGCTTGGCAATGTTTTTTATCAGGTACGTTTTTCCCACACCTGTCGGGCCGAGGAGAAGAACATTCTGTTTGTTATATTCGGTCTGGGAAGATTTTTCATCCAATAGGCACCTACGCACATGATTGTAATGGTCACAAATTGCAACCGATAATACCTTTTTGGCTTCCGATTGCTTTATGACAAAACGATCTAGAAAATCCCGAATTTCTCGGGGTTTCATGTTAAAACTTTTGATTTTCTTGATAAATTCAGCAAATTCTTTCTCCTTTGCATTATCCCCATCCGCTTCCTTCTCTTCCACATTTCCAGCGGGGAAAACAAATCCCAGTTTCGATCCCGTAGAACTGAATATATCGCCAAGGTGTTTTTTTAATTCCTCGAATGAACCAAACGAAGACTTCCACTTATCTTCACTATCCTGGGGGTTCCTGTCAAAATCGAAAAACATTTCCATTATACCTCGGTTGGTTTAGGTTGTCCAATTTTACCCACTGGAAGCAAAATACTTCCCGAATCATTTTTTGAATTTTTATCACTTTGGCGTTTCCTAGGAGCTCCCACATTATCATCATCATTGCTTTGTTTGATCTGCTTTCTTGGTGTGATTATATTTATAGTGAAATCACCATTCTTTACAAGGTCATAGACATGAACACCATCAATGGTCTCATACTTCAACAATGCCTCTGCAAGTTTGTCCAAAATTGTCCGTTTTTCTTGTAGAATTTCGAAGGCCCGCCGATAACCAGCCTCAACAAATGCTATAACCGCAGAGTCGATCTTTTGGGCCGTTAGTTCGCTATAATTTTGCGAACGAGAAATTTCGCGACCTAGAAATATGTGATCCCGATTTTCCCCATAGGCGACTGGACCGAGCGGACTCATCCCCCAGTCGCAAACCATCTTTCTTGCAAGTTGCGTTGCTGATTTTATGTCAGCCGAGGCCCCGCTGGTCATTTCAGAAAATATAATTTCTTCGGCCACACGGCCACCCATTGAGCAGCAAATTTGGGCTTCTAAATTCTTTTTCGACCGGTTTAAAATGTCCTTTTGTGGAATAAACATCGTACTTCCCAAACTTTGCCCGCGGGGAATAATTGTCACCTTATGCACCGGCAGATTTCCATCATCGACAACCACTTGAACTATGGCATGGCCAGCTTCATGGTAGGCCGTAATCTTTTTGTCGGAGTCATCCATCAATTTTTTACGTTCCCGACCGAATGCGATCTTATCTCGGGCTTCATCCACATCATTTTTGGATACAGCTTTTTTATTTTCGCGGGCAGCTAGCAGAGCCGATTCATTTAGTAAGTTTTCCAAATCTGCTCCCGAGAAACCCGATGTGCTACGTGCTACGTCCTTCAGATTGACACTTTTGTCCAGCTTAATCTTTTTTGCATGGACCTTTAAAATTTCCTCTCTCCCATTTAGGTCCGGCAGGTCGATCACTATTTGTCGATCAAATCTCCCGGGCCTCAAAAGCGCCGAATCCAAAACATCCGGCCGGTTTGTAGCCGCCATGATAATTACCCCTTCACGACTATCAAATCCATCCATTTCGACGAGAAGAGAATTGAGTGTTTGCTCCCTTTCATCGTTACCTCCACCGAGACCAGCTCCCCGTTGGCGACCAACCGCATCTATTTCGTCAATGAACAGTATGCAGGGAGCGTTTTTTCTGCCCTGTTCGAACAAATCCCGAACGCGGGATGCCCCCACTCCAACGAACATTTCAACGAAATCAGACCCACTCATGCTGAAAAATGGAACCTTCGCTTCCCCTGCAACTGCTTTTGCCAATAGGGTTTTCCCCGTCCCTGGAGCTCCGAACATTAAACATCCTTTGGGAATACGTCCACCGATATCCAAAAATTTCTTCGGATTTTTCAAAAAATCTACGATTTCTGCCACTTCTTCCTTCGCTTCATCACACCCAGCAACGTCATTGAATGTGATTTTTTTCTTATCCTGTGTTAGTAACTTAGCTCGACTTTTCCCAAATACCATCGTACTTTTGCCAGCTCCATGTAGTTGTCTTCCCAGAATGAAAAATATTAGTAATAGAAAAATGACATAGGGTACCGTATTGACCAAAATGTCACTCCACAGTGCTGAACTTGGTTTTTCAACCCATACCTTCGATGATTCTATTAGACGGTTATAACGAGTAGGGGTTAAACGGCCTTCCGCAATAAAAGTTTCCGTATCTGCATTGTTTTCGGCAATTGTATTGGTTTGTGTAATGGCATCGTTAAATTTTTTCAAAAAATTGACATTGCTAATAGCTCGTTGGTCTGCCAGGGCATTTGATATAACTTTTCCTCCAGATAGGCCTTTTTCTCCGGTACTTTTAGCTTCCCCATACAACTTGTACCATTCGAATCCCTTCGAAGGGACACTTTGTATGACACCGGATATGATGTCATTCCTTTCCGCCGCCGCTAGAACCGATTCAATGGTCCACCTATTTCCTTGAACGGTCGTAACCATAGGATTATACACACTCCACAGGGCAAAAATTGCTAAAATTACAAATACCCAAACCCCAACAACTTTCAGTTGAAACACAAATTTTGAATTATTTTTTTTTTGCATATATAAAGCAGATCCCAAACACGACTACAATACCAACTAACATGCGTCATACATATGTCAATAGAAGAGCCTCACTATCTTTTGTTTTTATTTTAAAATAATCTGAAACCGGCAAGTGCGGAACCCAACAAACTTTACCATTAACAAATACCACAGGCAATGACTGTCTGTTTTCCTTTGGAATAATTTTTGTGGTCAAAATATCTCCCAGTTTTCTTTCTGAACTATGCCCAAGGGGTAAATACTTGAACAGTGGTTGATATTTTTTTGCCGAAATTTTTGATACTTTTTCGACAACCGCGTAGCACTGTTTACTTCTGTCCATATTTTGTAAATCTTCCCATATTTTTTTATAAATTCTCACATTTTGAATGTCTAAAATTTTTTCGTTCGGCAAACGATTTTGCCCTATTTTCAAATCTTCGACTACCCAACCATCATCATTTTTTTTATCTTCTTCTCCAGTAGTTAGACAAAAACTGTCGCCATCAAATTTGATGAAATTCCGTTTGCCAACGCTGAAAATCGTTGTTTTGCCTAGAAGCATCTTATCCAAAAATGTTTGAACATATGACCGCCGAACATCGAGGTCATTGGATACTAAAAATTCTACAAAAATCTTTTTCAATAGGGCGGTTGGTAACTTTTTCAAATCGGAAATTGCAAGTTTTCCTTTCAGGTCTCTACCATTGAGGTATTTTTCGGCAAAAAAACTTATCGCATTGTCAGCTTCCTCCAGGTTTTGCTTTACGCTCTCTAGACTTTTAACGACATTGAAATGGCCAGCTATTTCCTGAATCTTTGGCAAAATGATATTACGAATTTTATTCCTGAAAAAGTCATTTTCGAAATTAGTTTTATCATCACGCCATTCGATCTTTGAGTTTTTCAGACAAATTTCTATTTCCTGTTTTGTAAAATTCAGCAATGGCCGCAATTTTAAATACTTTTTTTGGAAAATTGTCATGGTTCGAGGTGAGGAAAGTCCTGTCGTATCACTCCCACGAATCATTCGCATCAATAAAGTTTCGGCGACATCATTTTTTTGATGCCCAAAAACTAACACTTTGGAATTAAATTTTTCAAGTGCACATTCGAAAAATTCATTCCGTAAACGACGCAAAAGATCTTCGCTGACATTGGTCGGTTTATCTATCAATTTTTCCGAATAAAATGCCACGCCCCAATTCTCTGCCAACATTTTCACAAATTGTTCATCGCCATCGGAATCCCGACCACGCAAATTATGATTGAAATGCAAAATGACCAGACGGCTTTTCAAATTAGGAAATTTTTCTAAAATATATTTCACCAGAAATACGGAATCACTGCCCCCCGAACATGCGACACAAACAATTTCATCACTATTTTTTTCATTCAAAAGTTTCAAAATCTCATCGGCAGCTTTGAAGCCCCTATAATCAGCAATTTGAGCCTTTGCATATGCGATTAGATCATGGGTTTGCATTTTGAAATCACTTCGACTTGCCAAAATTGAACCTGACGTCGGACATTCGACTTCTGAATAAATCAATGACTTTGTTTTCGTCCATGTCTTTGCTACCAAATGTCATGGAAAACCTCAGGGATGGCTCGACATCATCCCACGGAACGACGACTATTCCAAGGTCTGCTATCATCCATTCAGCAAATTTTTCCGCCGAAGGAAAATCAATTTTTTGGTCGTTATATTCTGCGGAATTTGGAATTTGAGTATACAGGAAAAAACCAGCCCGCACATTACCAATATTAAAACCGCAATTCTTTAGAATTGGAGCTATTTGATTCATTCGCCGTTCGTATTTTTGTGCATTTTCGACCGGGATGGACATATTATTCTGCAGTGCCTTGGCTGCCGCCTTCTGTATCGCTAAAAACTGACCGGAATCTGTTAGATCTTTGACGTGGGCATAGGCAGCCATCAACTGAGAATTTCCGCAAACCCAACCAAGTCGCCAACCTGTCATATTAAACCCTTTCGACATGGAATGCAGTTCCAATGACACTTTCTTCGCCCCATCCACATTAAAAATGGAAAGTCTGTTTTCTCCATGAAATGTTAGGGAGGCGTAGGCCGCATCATTTATTATTAAAAAGGAATACTCATGGGCTAAATGGACCAATTTTCTAAAAAATTCCTTTGTAGCACAGGCCCCCGTTGGATTATTGGGGTAATTTACAACGATTACCTTCGTTTTTTGCAAAATATGCTTGGGAATGTCATCCAACGCGGGTAGATAACTATTCTTTGCACGGAGCGGAAGGTATATAATATCTGCCAAAAGGTAACGGGAATGGGTGCCGAAAATGGGGTATCCCGGCGTTGTCATCAGGACGACATCACCCGGATTTACGAAACATAGCGATAAAATGGATAGGGCAGCCTTTGAACCTATCGAATGGATAATCTCCGTTTGCGGATCCAATGAGACGTTGAACTGTGATTTCATGTAGCTGGCCACTGCCTCTTTGAAATCCTGGCATCCATTGTCAGCATAGCCACGATTTTCATATTTTCTAGCCTCACAGGCTAAGGCTTCAATCAACGAGTTGGCAGCCATGTCATCGGGTTCACCCACCCCCATATCTATCAAAACTCGACCGGGAAATTTAGCGAGAGCTTCTCTCTTTGCTCGTTTGATTTTTTCAAATTTGTAGATTTGATTGCTATTTCCGAAATTTTTACCGCCTATCCTTTCGGAAAAAATTTTTTTCGCAAATTGTCCGCTAACGTCCATATTTGTCTCAAAAACTATGAACCATTTCGAAAAATCAAAGTTTATTTTGGCCAAGCTGAATGAACTATTCCCGAGTCCACAAATTCCACTTCATTTTTCCGATCCGTTTACCTGTTTAATTGCTGTTATGCTATCTGCCCAGTGCACTGATGCTGTTGTAAATGTTGTGACAAACAAGTTGTTTAACAACGTAAAAACTCCCCGAGAAATAATAGATTTGGGAGAAGAACGGTTGAAATCAATCATTAGGCCGTGTGGACTCTTCAATGCAAAGTCGAAACATATCGTTGATACCGCTAAAGCGATTCTGGAAAGGCATAATGGCCGGGTTCCGCATACATTTGCGGAGCTTGAAACACTGCCCGGTGTAGGCCATAAGACCGCTTCGGTTATCATGGGCCAATGTTTCGATGAACCTGCATTTCCCGTCGATACTCACATCGCACGACTAGCAAATCGTTGGGACCTCGAAAAATCCCACGACGTGAAAAAAATTGAAAATTCACTAAAAAAATTTTTCCCCGCGAGCACGTGGAAAACCTTGCACATACAATTGATCCTCTATGGACGGCAATTTTGCCCAGCCAAAAAACACGTGGTTGAGAATTGCCCAATTTGTTTGGAATTTTCGAAACATATCTGAAGTATATGGAACGTTTGTTTGCAATGGCAATGACGAATATTATTTGTTCTACAAATATGGCAGCTTGTAATATATTCCTCGGAACGGATATTGTCGATGTGGAAAGAATTAACAGATTAATTCAAAAGTATGGAAATACTTTCCTTTTTAGAATTTTCAATGTCAATGAGATTGCGTACTGCTGGCGAACTGTTAAGTCAGCCAATAGTTTTGCTGCCAGATTTGCCACAAAGGAAGCTTTTGCAAAAGCACTCGGTACAGGAATTGGGAAAAATGTTGGATGGAAGGATATCTCCGTCGGGAAAAAATCTTCCGGAGAACCATATATCATCCTATCGAAAAAGGGTAAGAATAAAATAAAAGCTCTGGGAATTTCCTCCATAAAAGTTTCAATTTCGCACACTAAAACGCTTGCCCAAGCTGTGGTTATGCTTATTAAATGATTCTATGTTTGCGTCGATAACTGGTAAAATTTCCAATGTTTTAAAGAACCTACGTGGTCTTGGAAAGATTTCAGAAAAAAATGTTACGGATGCCTTGGAAGAAATTCGAACCTCCCTACTGAGTGCGGATGTTAACCGGGAAGCCGCCGATGAATTTATAGGCAAAGTTCACAGATCTGCCATTGGTCAAAAGGTTTTGGACAAAATTTTGCCAGAGCAACAGATTGTTAAAATAGTTTATGACGAACTTGTCGAACTCCTCGGAGGTAGCCAAGAGGTAGAAAAGTATACGGTAAAGCCGTTAAAAATTCTCCTAGCGGGTTTGCATGGTTCCGGTAAAACAACAACCGCTGGCAAACTGGCACTTTTACTAAAGGATGAGGGGTATAATCCCCTATTGGTTGCCTGTGATATTTACCGACCTGCCGCGATCGATCAATTAAAAGTGGTGGCTAACAACATTTCCGCAGCATACTATGCCGAACCGGATTCAAAAAATGTATGTAAAATCGCAAAACATGGCTTGCAACACGCCGAAAACAATAGTTTTGATGCGATAATTTTTGATACCGCAGGCAGGTTACATGTAGATAAGCAGCTAATCGAAGAAATCAAAGATATCAAAAAAATTGTCTCTCCCAACGAAGTATTTTTAGTCGCCGATGGGGCTTTGGGCCAAGAATCTGTCAACATCGCCAAAACGTTCAACGATGCCATATCCCTCTCGGGCATAATTTTGACAAAACTTGATGGCGATGCACGTGGTGGAGCCGCACTGTCAATGAAATATGTCACAGGGGTTCCGATAAAATTCGTTGGAATGGGCGAAAAATCCGCAGACTTTTCTGTTTTTCACCCAAAACGAATGGCCAACCGTATTTTGGGGATGGGAGATGTGGTATCCCTCGTTGAAAAAGCACAGCAACACGTCGACAAGCAGGAGCAGGAAAAATTGTCGAAAAAGATAAAAAAGGCAGAATTCGACTTGAATGACTTCCTGGCAAGCATTCAACAGATCAAAAAAATGGGACCGATGTCTACGCTGATGGGAATGCTTCCTGGAATACCGAAAATACCGACGTCAGATTCCGATAGTGAAAAAATGAAAATGACGGAGGCGATCATCCAATCCATGACAATCCAAGAACGTGTTAAACCGTCAATTATTAATTCCTGGCGTCGTATGAGGATAGCCAAAGGTGCGGGCGTGGAGCTTAAGGATGTTAATGCACTGCTAAAACAATTCTACCACATGCAAAAAATGATGAAGTCATTCAAAGGGGAAAAAGGCATTAAAAAGATGCAAGCATTTGCATCGCAGTTTAATATGCAGGTTGGCCACTGAAAATCATAATACCTTGACTTAGCCAATGTTTTTAAAAGAATATACACATCATGTCGGACGTGCATAATTTGGCAATGATTGGCGAAAATGTTTCCTTTGGCAACGATGTCCATGTGGGGCCCTATGCCATAGTTGAAGACAATGTCAAAATCGGAAGGGGAACAATCATCGCAAGCCATGCCATTGTGAGAAGTGGTACGATTATCGGTGAGAGATGTTTTATTGATAGTTTTGCCGCCATTGGGGGATTGCCGCAACATGAAACTTTTGATGTGACCGTACCCAGCAGGGTAATTATTGGGAACGATACTACCATCCGGGAACATGTAACCATTCACCGTGCGACAAGTGAAGTAGGATTTACAAAGGTGGGGAACTCTTGCATATTACAATCCGGAGCACACGTTGCCCATGACTGCGAAGTTGGAGATCATAGCACATTGGTGAATGGCTCCATGTTAGGAGGAAAAGTTAAGTTGGGTGAGAAGTGTTTTATTGGGGGTGGGGCCGCCATCCACCAATATGTTATCGTAGGAGATTACGTCGTCTTGGCAGGAAATTCGGCGACGGCCCTTAACTTACCTCCTTACGTTATAGCAGGAGG
>JAITET010000009.1 GCA_031281895.1 Puniceicoccales bacterium
TCGACTTCCCCGAAGGCAGTGGCTGAAGAGATATATATTATTTTGGTAATATTCGACTTCAGCAAAGTATCCAGTAGAAATACGTTACAGAGGACATTATTCGTATAGTACGACATTGGATCTGTGACTGAATTTTCCACGATGGATTTTCCAGCACATTGAATGACCATATCGACATTTTCCTGTCTAAAAACATTTTGCAGGGAAGATTGTGCCCCGAAGTCATAGCAATAGAATGGAATATTTGATGCCAGCACCTGTTTAGCCCGCACATTATCTATGTCCATGCCACAGACACGATGGCCCAATGCCCCCAATCTCTTAACCAGATGACTACCAACAAATCCCGCTGCTCCTATTACTAAAATACTCATCAAATTAGACTGTTAATTAAAGTTCTTCAATTGTTTGAACAGTATTACTTTCCTCGGATTTACCGTTTCCCGCATACTCTACCCTACAATGATAATTGGTGGTACGATTAAGTGGGAACCGATTGTCCTTATCCCAAACAGATGCAACGATTTGTACGGCCTTACTGTATGAATGCAACACATTTATTTTCCCATCTTGGTTTTCGGAGAAGTTGACAAGTTTAGCCTCATGCAGTAATTGCAATATTTTTCGAATTGTTTCCTTGTTGTTTTTGAGCTTAACTTCATAATTATTGCCTACTTGAAGTCCGTAATTAAATATTTTTTGTATTTCTTGTCTGTTTTGTGTAGGATCTTGTGATATGGGTAAGCTAGCTGCTTTCTTTTCTTGGTTGCTTATTTCTGGTCGTAGTGGTAATGTATACACTAGAGCCTGTCGGGTAAATGTCTCGGCTGCGTAAAAATTTATACTATCGATGACCCTTGCAAAGGTTAAATTTTCACCCAAGTAATGCAAAATGCCACCTTCAGCACACAAGTTTTTACCTTGAAAAATTGCTTTCCAAGAAGAGAATTCTTGGAAAATATTTACATTTAACTCATATTTTGTGTCTCTAAAATCTTCAATTATCTTGCGAAAATATTCCAGCTCTTCTTTCTTTAGTATGCTGCTAGCTTGAATGCTATCTGGTTTGTTTAATACATCTATGAGCTTCTCAAGATCGTCTAAAAACAATGTTATTTCCTTTTCATCGATTCCCTGGTCCTGGAAAATTAATCTAACTACTTCTTTAACCTCTTCTTTAAATTTCACGGTTAGTGGAAGTTTGCCATCTAACAAACAAACCTTAACGGTGCTTTCCATGTTGAAATTTTTTTTATAGGCAAAAGTGTCAATTTCAAAGTAATTTCTATCCGGTGTGTTTCTTGCCACGAAAATAGACTGCAGTCTTTTTGTATCTTTATCATCTTCTAATGAAAGGGCTTCATTAAAGTGATTTTTTGCCAACTCCTTTAACTTTTGATAGTTTTCATTTCCCATTCTAAGGTTATAGTGCATTACTGAGTTGCGCAACTTATTGATCAGATTTTTGTTTTTTAGAATATCTTGTAAGTACGAATTTATAAGCGTATCTGTATATAGTCTAAATTGATACGGAATTATGGCATCAATACATGTTAATAACCGCTCTCTTAAGTGTTCGTTATCTCCGAAGTGGGAGTCTCTCTGCTCAATTGCATTTTCAATTGAAATTTGAAACATTCCTGAAATTCCCGTCCTAATGAGTCTTACTTCTTCAGAAGTTTGAGGTTGTGTTTGTCCATTGGGAAGGAAGAACTTTCGTTCCTGTTCTTTTAGAAAGTTTAGAAAGTTCTTTTTGGCCTGGTCCACTTGCGGCAAACTTTCCTCTATGCTCAACAATTCATTTATTTCTTGCCAAGTATTTGCGTCTATACTCGTCTTGCCATCTAAATTTCGCTCTATTTTTCTTAGAAATATTAGTTCTCTCAATCTTTCTTCCGGCAGCGGTTTTAACATTTCTGTTAATGCGTTCATGTATTCCTTCTTATATTGCACTCCAGGCTTCAGAAATTTAATATCTTCTTGCCATTGTGGATGTTGGCTTCCCAATACATCATTTAACATTTTTTGTATTTCTTTGATTTCCCCCGACTTCAACCCTTCATCCTTCATTAAATTCAAATGCTTTAATTCCTCTAAAAGCTCTAGAACCTTTTCACCGATAAGATCTTTTGAATCATCAAAGGAAGGTGATGATATGATTTTTATTATCCGCTCTTCCTGCATTTTGTAATAAGACCACATGGATAAATGGATTATATCGGAAACATTTTCATACATTTCCCGTGTTTGGTCATATATTTTCTTTGATGCTGCACTATGTGCTATTCCACAGATCTTTTGGATGAAATTTTCCCCTGCACGTTGCCAATATCCTTCTGAGGTCTTGTTCAATAGATTCTTTAAGTCGTTCAACTTATCCTCATTCCATATGACAGGTATTCTCTGAAACATTAGCCGTTTCTCATTCTTTATGTGCCTCAATGCCAAATTTTTTACCGACTCCGACTCGAGTTCAAGGAGACCGTGTAAATTTTGGGAATCGTCTAAAAAACCATAGGGAGGTACGGCACTGTTATAAAAAACCCTCATAGGGGTTGTTGTGCCTAAAAACGTCATCAGCATGGTACCAAGGACACCTACACAAACTAGTATAAAAACCAGAATACTCCCACTTTTCTTTTTCATCTTTCCCCTTAGGGAAATAATAGGATGCTTTTCGTAAAAATAAAGCAAAAATGATTTTGACTCTAATATTATTCATGTGAATTTCAAAAAAAGGCCCAAGTTAAAGGCAATAATAGCCGCATAAATGGCAGAATAAGCGGATTGTGGGGAGCGGAAACGGGAAAGCGTTTCGCCGAAGAAATTTTTAAATTTTCCGATCATAGTCTCGACGATCGACCGTTTTTTTAGGAATATTTTTTCTTCCCGGGAGTTTGGAACCATGTTTTGGCGATGTTTGGCAACGGACCGTATACCCTTTTTGGCCAAAGAATCTTTGAGGGTGATGGAACGTATCCACCATCGCCGATCACTTCTTCTCCGCAGGGAACGTTATGTAAATTCCCTGGTTTTATTTTGAGATTTGCGTATTTTTTTGAAATTAATTGTATTTCATGGCAAGCGCAAATACCCTTGTTTTGCGAAAATTACCATCTTTTTGCACTTCCATACAATAATTGGGCATCTGTCTTTATTTGTTTGGTTCGAATCCTAATCGGACAGCCAGCTAATTATGGCTTTTTCCAAAAAAGCCAAATGCTGAAAGACTTTATTATGCCGAGTTATAATGAAATCAGAATTTTATTAAAAAGTTTATTGACTATGGGTTTTGGTATATTTCAATGACTTCTATGGCGATGAAAGAAAACAAGGTTGAGGGGAATGCTTTTGGTAGGTTTTATGTGGATGATCAGTGTATAGATTGTGATCTGTGCAGAGAAGTTTGTCCCGATTGTTTTGGGCGAGATGAAGAGTCAGGCAATTCGATCATTGTGAAACAACCAGAGACGCCAAAAGAAATAGCCTTGTGTGAAGAAGCAATGCAAAGTTGCCCCGTCGGTGCTATTGGAGATGATGGCGAATAATTTCTTACCCGATTGCAAACTCTATATGTTGCCAAGCCCTAGCATCCATATCTTGTCTCCGGGAGCTTGTTTCGATTTCACCGCCGTAATTTCAGTTCGTGCATCCCCCTAATGCCCCAGGAAAATTCGCAATCTATCCCAAATTGCCTGGATGATTGTACCCAGGCTTGCCTCTTGCATAGCTAGGGTCAGGACTCATAAGCTCAAATAAAAAAGGAAAGTACAGGCGATGCAAATGGTAGAAAAGAAGGTGTGAGCACAGCGGTCATAGCGGGAGGAGACACGGCGCCAGTCCTTTA
>JAITET010000025.1 GCA_031281895.1 Puniceicoccales bacterium
CTGGCAAAGGAAACGGGCAGCAAATTACACGCTCTCAAACGAAAACTGGCAAGTGTGGAAAATTTAAAAAAAGCAGCAGATGAAATTAACATTTTACTAGAATTTGCATCGCTCGAACAGGAAAATACGGGATATTTATCGGAAGCAACTACGCTCATTAAAAAAATTTCCAAGGATTTAAACAGGCTGGAATTGGCATCGTATCTGAGTGGCAAACATGATCACTGCAATGCGATTTTGAGCATCCATGCCGGCGCTGGCGGTACCGAATCCTGCGATTGGGCCGACATGATTCTACGCATGTATACGCGCTGGGCAGAACGGAACAATTTCGAAACGGAAATTCAGGATATGCAACCGGGAGAAGAAGCTGGAATCAATCGTGTTACAATTAGGATTGTTGGAGAAAACGCATACGGGTACATAAAAGCCGAACGAGGTGTTCATAGGCTGGTACGCATCAGCCCCTTCGACGCTAACAAGCGCAGACACACTTCATTTTGCTCCGTCGATGTAATCGCCGAAATTGAAGACGATGAGGACATAAAAATTGACGATGCTGACCTGCGTATCGACACCTATCGTTCCAGCGGAAAAGGCGGCCAACATGTAAATAAAACAGAATCGGCTGTTCGAATAACCCACATCCCAACAGGCATCGTTGTCACCTGCCAGAATGAACGTTCCCAACATAAAAATAAGGAATCCGCCATGAAGAACCTGCGGTCCCGCCTATATGAGAAAATGGAGGATGAAAAACGATCTGCCATGGAAAAATTCTATGGTCCCAAGGGGGAAATTGGATGGGGTTATCAAATCCGCAGCTACGTCTGTCAACCATATCAAATGGTGAAAGATCTGCGCACCGGCACCGAAACGAGCAACATCCAGGAAGTTATGGACGGAGACATTGACCAGTTCATATATTCCTGGCTAAAAACTGGCTGTCCAACGGAACGGAAAACATCTAACAATGATAAAGATTAGGAAGCTATTTGGGTCGTTTTGACAGCATAACATACCGACGCAAAAATGGCAATGGCGAAAGAGGAAAACATTTGATTAATGCCGTATTTTGGCAAGCTTTTTAGCCATTTGGTATTTAACCTTGGCGTCAAGTTTTTCAATTTCAGCAGGATCCAGAGCTTCCCGTTTGCTACGAGCCTCCTCAAGGGCTTTTTGAGCACGTTTTTCCGCTTCTTCAATTTCGTGCAAATCAGCTTCGTTGATGTTTAGTGATTCGTCGGTGAGGACAAAAACAGTATCGTTGGAAATCATTGCAAACCCAAAATCTATGGCGAAACATTCCTGGGAATTGGCATTTTTGGCAACAAGCTCTCCCGGTTGAATAATCGTCAAAAGGGGTAAGTGCCCCGGTAAAATTTCAATTTCCCCGTCCGACGCAGGGAGTACCACAGACATTACTTTCTTTTCCAGTGTTATTCCGGTGGGGGTTACGATTTTTAGTTGCAAGGCCATGGTGCTATTTTTTTACGGTTAATTGTTCAAATTCTTCGATAGCACAACTGGTAATGATGTCAATGAAACCCCAAATCATATACCGTTGCACTGCACGTTTGTTATTTTGATTTTTAATGTAGTTAACTCTATCGTGATACAAATTATCGGCAGGACCAACGGTTTCTAGAGTACCACCGGATTCAAACCATCGCTGGCCCAGGATATTTTGAAACACATTATCTCGCAGAGCAATGAGCGGATTGCCGCTTACCACCACCATTGCACCAGGGGAAAGGTCCAAGCTTTCAACAAATTGCTCACCGTCAACGAACTCACACGAAAAGGGGTACTTGCCGAGTTCTCGTTCCCAAATCAATTGGACAGCGTGTATTTCCGTTTGTGGTAAACTGCTATCCTTCAATCGTTCAATTTCGGCGGACTCAAACATTGGATCCAATGGACGCTGCGAAGTCATAAAGAAAATCTTTGTGTCGGGATTATTGCCTATTATGTTTGCCATTTCATTCCTAATAAATTGGCACACTATTGTCATATCCTTCGTCGAGGATCCAAAAATTATCACATAGTCATATTTCGTTTTTTTAGGAAAGACAGCCTGTTTCATACCAAGTAACCCACATGATTTTATCAGTTTTTGTAACAGCTTTCCATAGGTATTCTCATCAAAGATGTTCTCATCAAATTTAAAAAGGAAAACATATTTTTCCCAGGATTCTTCCTTCCCTTTCTTCAAAAAATTCGTTCGAAAAAATTCAGTAAATTGCTGGGCATTCGTCACTTTGTCATCTATTCCCAATGATTGGCATAGATATTTACTACCTTCCGTCAGGCTACCATCGCCATTGAACAGAGGAAGGGCCACGGTGCTTAGCCGTGCAAATACAACCAAAAGACCGACCATGAAGAAAATAATATTTCCTATTCTCCTATTTTTTGTTTTCCTACCATTTTCCATAAAACATCACGTTTTGCTCCCTTCGATAACTTCTTCGATGGAGCCCTTCATGTAAAAATCATTTTCAGAAATGGTGTCGACTTTCCCATCTAGGATCATCGCAAATCCACGGATTGTGTCTTCAGTTTTGACATATTTCCCCTGGAACCCTGTAAAAACCTCGGCGGCATGGAATGGTTGGGATAAAAATTTTTGAATTTTTCGTGCCCGTGAAACCGTAAGCTTATCCTCTTCTGAAAGCTCATCCATCCCGAGAATTGCTATGATATCCTGCAAATCTTTGTATCTTTGCAATAGCGCCTGGACACCCCGGGCAACACGAAAATGTTCTTCGCCAACAATATCGGAGGATAGAGCTTTAGAAGTTGAGGCCAATGGATCGACGGCAGGATAGATAGCTAGGGCAGAAATTTTACGGTCTAAAACTATGGTGGAATCCAAATGAGCAAAGGTATTTGCCGGAGCCGGGTCTGTCAAATCATCGGCAGGGACATAGATGGCCTGAAACGATGTGATGGAGCCTTCCTTGGTGGATGTAATGCGTTCTTGAAAATCTCCCATTTCTTTGCTCAATGTCGGCTGATAGCCTACGGCGGATGGAGAACGGCCAAGCAGAGCCGAAACTTCAGATCCAGCCTGGGAAAATCGAAAAATATTGTCGATAAACAGCAAAACATCCTGGTGCTTCTCATCTCTAAAATATTCTGCTATGGAAAGTCCCGTCAACCCAACACGCATGCGGGCCCCAGGAGGTTCATTCATTTGACCAAAAACTAGGGCAACCTTTGATTTTGAAAGATCATCCACATTGATGACTTTGGAATCGCACATTTCATGGAATAGGTCATTGCCTTCACGGGAACGCTCTCCAACTCCAGCAAAAACGGAATATCCTCCGTGTTCGGTGGCTATGTTATGGATCAACTCCATGATAACTACGGTCTTTCCCACACCGGCACCACCGAATGCTCCGATTTTACCACCTTTTATGAATGGACAGATCAAATCGATAACCTTGATTCCTGTTTCCAAAATTTGGGAACCGATATCCTGGTCAAGCAAAGCGGGGGCTGGCCTATGGATGGGGTATTTTTTTGCAGTTTTTACTGCTCCCTTGTTATCAACAGGATCACCGGTGACATTTAAAATTCTTCCCAAAACTTCTTCGCCAACCGGCACTTCGATAGGTTTCCCTGTGTCAGTTACTTCTAATCCACGGAATAAGCCATCCGTTGCTGACATTGCCACGGCCCGTACCATGCCCCGACCAAGATGCTGTTGTACTTCAAGGGTAAGAATCTCCCGTTTACCTTCGACATCATATTTTACGGTTAAAGCATTGTAAATATCTGGAGTTGCCTTAATCTGAAACTCCACATCGACTACCGCTCCGATAACTTGTACAATTTTTCCAATATTTTCCATGTTATAAATTTTGTGTTGCTGCTGATATTTCAACAATTTCGTTGGTAATTGCTGCCTGTCGCAATTTATTATATTCCAAAGATAGTTCCTTCGACAATGCTTCCGCATTATCCGTAGCTCCCCTCATCGCTATTGTCCGAGATGAATGTTCCGATGCTTTAGCTTCCAAAATTACACGATAGATGTTTTGACTGAGAAACATCTGGGACAGCATAGCAACGACGGAACTAATGTCGGGTTCCACGATCATTGGTCGTTGGTCGGGTAAAATTTCGCCCAAATCTATGTGCATGTTTTTGCACAATCTTTCCAATTCACTTTGAAAATCCAACATTGGCAAAATATGTTGACTTACGGGTTCCTGGATCAATGGATTGACATACTGTGCAAAAATTACTTCTAGGGAGTCAATTTCATTGGTCAAGTATGCATTTTTTAAAAATTCCACAATGGGTGCCAATTCACAGTATTCAGTCCGGTCACTCACATTAAAATTGGCAATAATCGTCCACCTTGCCATAGAAACTAACTGCATTGCTTTCCTGCCGACCGTTATAAACTTTACATTTTCATCCTTTGAAACGTTTGCATTTATAAATCTTAAAATATTTTGATTCAATGCTCCACAAAGACCCCTGTCTGTCCCTATTACGATGATTCCCCGAGTTTTAACTTCCCGACGCTCAAAAAAAGGATGTCGTAGTTTGGTAGACCCCAAATTGGACAAATTTTCTGCAATTTCCGTAAGGAGAAGCATGTAGGGCCGACTCAGTAATGCCAATTGCTGGGCCTTTTTCATTTTAGAAGACGCAACCAACTGCATTGCACGTGTAATTTTGGCGGTATTGAGTACCGCCTTCATGCGACTACGAATTTCCTTTATGCCTTTCATTGCGATTTAATATTTTTTGTTCCTAGCCATTCCTTCGCCAATGTGTGTAGCCTATTTTCTTCCGATTCTTCCAGCATTTTCTTAGACGCAATGGAAGCCATGAGATTAACAAAATGCAAATTTGCATATTCTTCCAATTCGACGGCAACCGTTGGAATCTTCTCTGCTGGAATTGTATCAAAATAACCATTTTTCATCATCCAAAGTAGCATGATTTGATTCTCAACGGGTTTTGGATGGAGGGATGCTTGTTTAAATAGTTCCACGATCCGTGCTCCCCGGGCCAGTTTTATTTTTGTTTTTTCATCGAGGTCAGACCCAAATTGGGCAAATGCTGATAGTTCATAGTACTGGCCCAATTCCAATTTTATTTGCCCGGCAACCTGCTTAAAACCCTTTACCTGTGCAGTTGATCCAACACGGGAAACGGAAATACCCACGGAAATGGCAGGACGTACGCCACGGTTGAACAGATCGGCATCTAAAAATATTTGTCCATCCGTGATTGAAATTACATTTGTTGGAATATACGCCGACACATCACCGGCCTGTGTTTCTATGAACGGTAAAGCCGTAAGAGAGCCGCCTCCATTTTCTTCATTCATCCTGGCAGCACGTTCCAAAAGCCGAGAATGTAAATAAAAAACATCACCCGGAAAGGCTTCCCGTCCTGCGGGACGTTTTAGGATCAATGAAAGCTGGCGGTACGCTACGGCATGCTTCGAGAGGTCGTCATAGACTATTAACGCATCCATCCCGTTTTGCATAAACCATTCACCAATGGCACAACCCGCATAGGGCGCGATGTATTGATTCGAAGCACTGTCAGAAGCAGAAGACGACACAATAATTGTGTATTCAAGTGCATTAAATTCTTCCAACGTGTGAATCATTCGAGCGATGGTGGAATTTTTTTGTCCAATGGCCACATATATGGAATACACTGGACGAAATGTCGGGTCTCCACTGGCAATCCCTTTGCGGTTTATATTTGCCTGGTTAATAATGGTGTCCACCGCGATACTTCCTTTACCCGTGGAACGATCGCCGATGATAAGTTCTCTTTGCCCGCGTCCTATGGGGATCATGGAATCAATTGCTAAAATTCCAGTCTGCAATGGTTGATTGACAGCCTTTCTCGTCATGATACCGGGAGCAATGCGTTCTACTGGCAGAAAACTTTTACATCCAGTGGGACCTTTGCCATCGATGGGGTTTCCCAGAGCATCAACAACACGTCCGAGTAATTCCTTTCCAACCGGTACCGATAACAATTTACCGGTAGTTTTGGCCTCATCTCCTTCTTTCAATGGTGAACTATCTCCAAGTAAAACGACGCCTACCATTTCTTCTTCAACATTTAGAGCAATTCCAAAAATGTTATTGGGAAACTCGATCATTTCATTGTACATCGCCTTAGACAGCCCATCAACTGTCGCAACCCCATCGGCAAGGGTTAAAATCTTACCAACATTTCTTATTTCGGTTTTGCAGGTTAGACTTGCAATTTCCTGCCTAATCTCACTTAAAATTTTATCAACCATTTTCTCCGGAGAATGTTAAACAACTGAACGTTAAATTCAATAAGAAACGGGTATAATTTTTGAAAAAGAACTAACTTTAAAAATAAACCAGTCTTGCAATGTTTTTTTGACTTTTACACAATAATACACATATTTCCCTCAATGAAAATAGGTGGCATACAAAAAGTTTCTCTTATCGATTTCCCTGGCAAAATTTCCTGCGTCTTATTTACGCAGGGATGTAACTTTTGTTGCCCATTTTGCCATAATGAGTCCTTGGTTTTGCCTGAAAAATTTGGGCCTCCAATGGAGGAACATGAGATACTTAATTTTTTAAACGCTAAAAAGGGAAAAATTGAGGCCGTAGTAATGTCTGGAGGAGAACCTACTTTACAGGGCGATTTGGAAGATTTTTTAAAAAAAATAAAGGAATTTGGTTTTTTGACAAAATTGGATACTAACGGTGCACGACCTGAAGTCTTAGACAGCCTATACAAGGCGAAGCTGTTAGACTATGTTGCCATGGATATCAAGCACAGATTTGAAAGGTATGCCGAAATCACCAACGCTTCTGTTAACATTGACAACATAAAACGATCCATAGATTTGATTAAAAACAGTGGTGTAGATTATGAATTTCGCACAACAATCGTCCCAGCGTTTCATACGTCCTATGACATAGGAAGTATAATATACCAATTGTCTAGAGCAAAACGGTTTGTCCTTCAAGAATTTATTCCAGATCACGCAATGAATAAGAATTTAAACAACGACGACTCTATTTTTGCTCTCCACAATAAAATCATCCTAAGAGATATAATTAATTTTGGCGAGTCCCACATAGAAGAGTTCAAAATTCGATCGGTAAATTAGGTATGATTTTGGAAATGTAACCTTGGCCATGGACAGGAACAATTTGCTAAAAATTTTCCTCCGTAGGTAGATAAAGGTTGACTAAATGCACATATCCATAATATCTTCTCATTCTCAGCAAGGTTTTATATTATGCCAATAGATACTTTTACAAATATTCTCTATGAGTTCGCAAATAGGATAAATTTGTCTGGATTACAAATTGATTCGTCTGGATATTGCTGCTTAGATGTGGATCAGGGAACGCTTATCCACATAAAACACGAAAATAAGCGTGATTCCATGATATTTATTGCCGAAATCGGTCAAATTCCGGAAGCCAATGCCGGAGCAGTATTGCGTTACTTGCTTCGAATGAACAATGATCCAGAGGAAAGCAAAGGGATGACTCTCTCATATAACGTAGAAAGTAACAATGCTACCATCGGGTACCAATTTCCTCTGAGGTTTATGAACATAGATAAATTCGAAGAATTTTTTAAAATATTCTTGGATGAAGTAGATCGTTGGAAGCAAAAGATGGTTCTCTATGGACAAGGTACACTCCCAAAGGGAGAAGAGGAATCGGGTGGCAACAACGGAGAAACGTTATCTTCGACAGATTTAACCTCCCAGGGGAGCGTGCCCGAATTCATAATAGGGGCATGAGGGATGTTTTCTTCCTAAAAACTTGGTCTGTTTAGTCGATAATCGGGTGGAAAGGGGAATTTACACCTATGGGCTTTGACAATGGTCAAAGGTGTGGTATTTTTCGATTTTTTCATTGGAACTTTCATATAAAAATAATAGCCTCAATGCCGTGCGAAGTAAATTTTCTCCTATCAGTGTTGTAGTAAGTTGTGTTCTCTTTCTGGTTTTTCTGAGCGGTACTGCCTATGCTACTACCGCCCATTCCACCATAAATTTCCCCATATCTCTCCAGGAGTATCAGGCATTGGAAGCTGGGAAAAATCTTTCGTTGGGGGGGATTTTAAAACATCGCATACGGGTTTCACCATTTAATTTAATCGCAACGATTCTATTTCTATGCGCAATTATTCATACTTTTTTTGCCTCATGGTTCATAGTGTTGTCTAAAAAAATTGCTGACTCCAATGCAGGAAATTCACCGGGCAAACACTTTTTGGCAACCATTTGTCATTTTTTCGGAGAGGTTGAAGCAGTTTTTGGGCTTTGGGCAATTCC
>JAITET010000072.1 GCA_031281895.1 Puniceicoccales bacterium
CGGACCTCACATCCATGGTGTTTTTTTTTATTGAAAAGCAAGAAAATATGCATGATTAATTTCACACAATTTCATATTGAACTTTTGGAATTCGAAAAATGTCCGCTAGTCATAGGCTCTTGGGGGAATTATACATGCTTCAGAAAAGTTAGAAAAAGGCACTGCTAGAAAGAAAAAGTTGGGCTTTCCCCAATTAATTTGTTGCAAAAAAAACACTTTGTACCAAGTTTTTGGAGCAACATGAATCCTTTACAGCAGATTTGTCAAGGCATCGATACCATTGTTGGGCAAGATGAATTGAAGAAAAAGCTGGACAGCGGAAAACAGCTTAGAGTTAAACTGGGAGTTGATCCCACGCGGCCAGATTTGCATTTTGGACATCTGGTCGTTTTCAATAAACTCAAACAGTTTCAAGATCTTGGCCATGAAACTACGCTGCTAATCGGGGATTATACCACAACGATCGGAGATCCTTCGGGTCGTTCTACGGAACGGCCAATGCTATCCAAGGAGCAGATCGAGGACAACTATAAAACCTATGTGGAACAAGCCTTTAAGGTTTTAGATCCGGCCAAAACGGTGATAAGGAAAAACAGTGAATGGTTTAGCAATATGTCGTTTGGAGATGCAATCTTGCTTTCTAGGCAAATGACGGTAGCCCAAATGCTTGAGCGGGAAGATTTCAGCAATCGATACAAAAATAAAACCCCGATTTCGATCGTCGAATTTTTATATCCTCTGTTGCAGGGGTACGATTCTATCATGTTGGACTCCGATGTCGAAATAGGTGGTCGAGATCAATTGTTTAATTTATTGGTCGGCCGCACTTTACAAAAAAATATCGGTAAAGAAGAACAGGTGGTTATCACAATGCCACTGCTTGTTGGATTGGACGGCACCAAAAAAATGTCAAAGAGCTACGACAATTATATCGCCTTCAATGACACGGCAAAGGATATTTTTGGTAAGGTGATGTCGATTTCCGATGAGACGATGTTTGTGTACTATAAGTTTCTTTTGTTGAAAACGGACGAAGAAATTGAACGGTTGAAAACCATACACCCCATGGAGTGTAAAAAGTCGCTGGCAGAAGGATTGTGTGCTAAATTTTACGGGTTAAGTGCTGCAAAACACGAACGGGAACAATTTGAAAAAGTATTTTCTCAAAATGATATTCCAGATAACATGCCGAATTTTAGTATCCAGGAATTAATAGGTAAAGAGGCTGCTCCTTTGGTAGATGTTCTGTGGGCAACGAACTTGTTCCCTAGCAAGAAAGAAATTCGTCGACTATTTGAACAGGGTGCACTCAAGGTTGATGGTCAAAAAATTACCGATCCTTCTTTTCTATGTAAAATTCCCAATGGAGCGGTGGTTGTTCAATCTGGGAAAAGAACTTTTCTCAAAATAACAAAATAGAATATTCTAGCAAAATAATCTTGGTAAAATTACCACTTGGTTTTGTGTTGAAATGTGGCCATAATTTTACACCGTGAAGTTAGTGAAAATTATTCGTGATAAATCTTTTAGCAAGGCTGTATTTTTGTTGTGTTTGATTCTGTACAAGATGAGCTTGGCTATAGCCTTGGAATCCCAACCGCTGCAAAATATCCCCATAAATGGTTTTGTGTTGCCAGTTTTTAATGCAGCAGGTCAAAAAGTCTGGGAGGCTCGTGGTCATTCAGCAGTAATGATTGAAGACAATCTATTGCGTGTAAAAAATATGAAATTACGCTGCTTTACCGAAGAAGAAAATCCTCAGGAAGCTTTTTTTGCCATCAGTGATACTGCATTTGTTGTTCCACAAACAAAATCAATTTCGGGAAATTTTAAAATAAAAATTTTTGGTCAAAATTTTTATGCATCTGCCCATACTTGGGAATTTTCAGGCAATGGGAAAAAAATCATCGCAAAAGATCATGTCAAAGTTTTCCTTGACTGTAATTTAGAGGAATGTTCGCCATAGAAACCATAGTAAAGTTAATAATTCTAATGCTACCCTTAGGAACATTTGCTTCTCCGGTCCAAATCACGAGTGATGCCCTTGAAATTCAGACGGAGGGATCCAATATCCATATGCATTTTTCTCACAATGCCCACGTCGACGGAGATAAATTCTCTTTGAAGGGGGATCACATACAAGTGACCATTATCAATGGTTCTCAGCAAATGCCCAGCCTATCGTCGGTAAAGGAAATTCATGCCGTGGAAAACGCGACGTTTGAATGGGTATCATACGTTGGGAAAGCTGACCGAATAGGCGTTTATCCTTCTAGAAATTTTATCATGCTGGAGGGAAATGCCGAAATACGGGATGAAGGTTCGAGGACGATGTTTGGAAAAACATTAACCCTAGATCTAAAGAATAAACAAATCAAATCCGAAGGGTCGGAACTCAAATGCCCGATTGATGATATTTCGAAGTTTGAACAAAATAACATGTTGATAAAGTAAAAGAGAACGATGGCAAAAGTTACCAACAGATTGTTTGTGAAAAATTTAGAAAAATTCTACGGGCAGCGGGAGGTAATTAGGGATATTTCCATGGAAATAAAAAGCGGAGAGATTGTCGGATTACTTGG
This sequence comes from Puniceicoccales bacterium, assembly GCA_031281895.1. GTDB lineage: Bacteria > Verrucomicrobiota > Verrucomicrobiia > Opitutales > JAIRKQ01 > JAIRKQ01. Next base: position 2,583 of record JAITET010000072.1, read on the forward strand.
TCCTAACGGTGCTGGCAAAACTACTACATTCTATGCTGTTATGGGACTAATTGCCGCCGATTCGGGTCAAATTTTTTTAAATGATGAAGATATTAGCAAGCTTCCGATGTACAAACGCGCTCGCAAAGGTATGGGATATCTTCCCCAGGAAGATTCCACAATTCGATCACTAACGGTGTGGGAAAACTTGCAATGTATGGCTGAATGTTTGCATTTGTCTAAGGAAGAACAAATTAAAGTCATAGAAGAATCAATGGCAGAAATGAAAATTTCACACATTGCTGGACAAAAAGCTTACACTCTTAGTGGAGGAGAATGCAGAAGGCTAGAAATAGCCCGAACACTGATATCTAAGCCAAAGTTCCTACTGATGGATGAACCTTTTAGCGGGGTAGATCCTATCAGTGTCAGTGCATTACAAAACATTATCATTTCCTTAAAAGAAAAAAATATTGGCATATTTATTACCGATCATAATGTGCGCGAAATGCTAAAAATTGTAGACCGTGCTTATTTGATATACGGTGGAAACATTCTTTGCCATGGTTCCGGCGATGTATTATTAAAAGATCCAGACAGTAGAAAATTTTACCTCGGCGAAGATTTTAACATGTGATTCAAAACGCTCTTTTGTGCCGTTTTGTATGTTTCCAATTTCAAAGAAAATTTTGTGTCAAAAACGTATTAGCTCTCAATCGTAGAAAATTTAAAGTATTTACTTTTGTCTGTTTCCTATTTTCATGTAGGAGCAGAAGCTTGAAAATCACAACAAATAAATTTTGGCCAAAAGTTGGTTATGCATGAAATAAAAAAGTTTTCTTCGGGAAATGTCGTTGTAATGACTCTATCAGGAAAATTGACCCACGATGACTATGCAAACATTGTTCCATTTCTTGCAAAATTGATAAAAAAATATGACTTGATCCGGATTTTAATCGAGCTCGATAATTTTGAAGGATGGGAAGTTTCAGCTACCCTGGACGATATTGTTTTCGTTTTCCGGTATTCTGTCCACATAGAGCGAATGGCTTTTCTAGTTCACGCAAAGCAGAATAATCTTGCCCTATTGCTCGACCGGCCATTTGGTAGGGCATTCGGTGACAATGTTAAGTATTTTCATAAAAAATACCGTGAAGATGCTTGGCAGTGGATATGTGACGGGGCAAAAGATGTGCAAAATTTCACTTTCCCTCAAGATGCAAATTCCGCATAAATTTCGATTTCTTAGAAAGGAAACTGCCATTACCAGCGATTTAAAGTTAACCAAATTTACCACGGGATTTTTTGCTAAATGTGACTCCTAGAGTCTATCTTTTGCTGAAGGCTGATTAACTCATCTTCTAAAACCGTAGAAAGTTCTCTAACGGTTAAATCTTCGAAGGTTTCGCAAGGAAATGTTTTGGTATCTACGCATATTTTGGAAAATGGATAGGGAACTTTAAATCTATCCCAGGTTGGCAAGGTAAAGTAATGATTGTATTTCACAGCTACTAATGCGAGGTTCGTTTTCGTAGCTTTGGTTACCATGGCCGTTCCTCTTTTGAATTTACAAATAGGTCCGCGGGGACCATCGGGGGTTATGGCAACGAATGCACCTTCCGCCAGCTTTTTAAATATATTATCCATGGCGGATAAACCATTCCGATTGCTAGAACCACGTATGCTCTGTATGCCCAATCGGCCAAACATTTCCGCTAGCCATGCGCCATCGCGGGATGGGCTTACGAGGGCATACATGCTAGGTTTTTTTTGGAGCAATCTATATAATTTATATGCTGCGAAAAGGTTGTTATGCCAAAACGCAAAGACCGTCGGCCCTTGGACTTCATCGACTACCTTTTGACATTCTGCGGTCAGTTTGATGCTCAAAGTCGACCAATATAGCCTCAATATAAAAACAACAATGGAAACCAAAATGCGTTGCCACCACTTCTTCAATTCATGTGTGTCGCGGCGAACAGTCATATTTGTTCAATTTTTGGGAAAAGGATAATTTGTTCTCCCAATTTGTTGCCGGTAAGTGAATTTCCAAACCTAGCATCCACGTTCCAATTCGTGGCTATTGGACATCCAAGAACGGATAATATTTGTTGGGACGTTGTTGGCATTACGGGTGATAGCAAAATCGCAGCTAACCTGACACATTCGGCAGCTATGGCGATGGTTGTATTGATTAGTTGCCTATCGCCTTCTTCACCCGACTTCGCCAATTTCCATGGGGAACGATTTTCAACGTACCCGTTGACCGCCTTTACGCATAGGAACAATTTTTCAAGGGCCGAATGAAATGCAAATTCATTGTACAGGGAAATTATTTCAGGAATTGCCGATTGCCACAAATTCCGAAGATCTCCTTCGAGGCTTTCGGTTTTGATAATTTCCTTTATGGTTCCATCGCAATACCTGTGTCCCATATTTAGCAGACGGCTGAGCAGGTTCCCCAAATCATTCGCCAGGTCTCCTGTGTAGCGGGTCATAAACCTATCCAGTGAAAAATCACCATCCTGCCCTATGGTCATTTCGCGCATTAAAGAGTAGCGAAAAGCATCCACTCCAAATTTTTCCGCACACTCCAACGGGTTTACGATATTGCCTGCACTCTTCGACATTTTTTCGCCGGAAACTAACCACCACCCGTGCACCAGCAGGGTTTTGGGCAATTCAATGTGGAGGGCATGTAGCATTATTGGCCAGTAAACTGCATGGGCTGGCACAAGGATATCCTTCCCGATGATATGGTAATCCGCTGGCCAATAGTCGGTAAATGTTTTATCGAAATAATTGGCTCCCGTTATATAATTTAGGAGAGCATCGAACCAAACGTAGGTTACATATTCCGAATCGAATGGTAATTCTATTCCCCAGGATAGCCGATTTTTCGGCCGGGAAATACATAGGTCATTTATGGGATCCTTGAGAAACTCCAAAACCTGTTTTGCCCGAAATGCGGGAAATATAAATTCCGGGTGAGTTTCCATATAATTTACCAACCATCCTTGATATTTCTTGAGGCGAAAAAAATAATTTGTCTCTGATATTTCGATGACTTCTCCATAGTCTGCTGGCCATTTGCCATCGATTTTGTCCTTTTCAAGGACAAACCGTTCGGCGGTTTTGCTATATAACCCGGAATAATCGGCCCTATAAATTTGTCCATCGTCGTATAACTTTTGTAAACATTCGCAGACAACTCGTTTGTGTTCACTTTCCGTCGTTCGAATATAGCGGTCGTATTTAATATTTAATTTTTTACATAGATTTCTGAAATCTTCGGCAATGTTATCGCAGTGAATTTGTTCTGGGATTCCTGCCTTGGAAGCAGACTGACTCACTTTTAAGCCATGCTCATCCAGCCCTGTCATAAATTGCACATCTAGGTTTTGCAACCGAAACATGCGAGATATCGTATCCGCCAAAATCTTTTCGTAGGCATGCCCAATGTGAGGCTTCCCATTGGCGTAATCTATGGCCGTTGTAATATATACTTTTTTCATTTATCTTTGGAGCTGTTATTTCATTTTATATGTTCTGTGCAACTATTATGCGGAATCCCATCTTTACAATTCCATTTTTTCAAAATCATCAAATCCATACTTCATTGGGGAAAAACTTTGTTTTTCGGAAACGTCCATAAAATTTTTAACTCGACATTTTATGACCATCTTGAATATCAAAAACGGTCAAAAGGAGGAGAGATGGCAGAGTGGTTTATTGCGTCGGTCTTGAAAACCGAAGTGCTGGCAACGGCACCGTGGGTTCGAATCCCTCTCTCTCCGCCATGAATTCAAGCCCGGCGGGCGATAGGCGAAGTGTAAAACGAGATACCAAAGAAAAGCCATTGCCGCAATATAGCCGCAAAAAACACATCTTCAGAAAAATCGGAATTCATTTTTGATGTTTACCGGGAAAAAAGGATATCGACTGTGATGCCACTAATCTTTTTAAGAGAGGACCAAGAAGCGAACAAAGGTAAAATGAGCATATGGTGAAGGAAAGAACCATCGGTGGAGGGAAATCTGACAAGCTAAAGCATATAGTAGTGGAATTACACCATGTCGTGGGAATGATATGGAATCTTTGGAAAGGGATTGCCATAGGCAGCCATCTTGAGCTAGTCCCCCAACAATCGAAGCATCATAAACGGAGAAACATACGGCTATTTGTAGGTATCGTAGGGAACAGGGAAGAAACTATGAAAAAAAGCTAGGGGAAAAGCATTGGAAAAGGAGAAGGAATGAGTAAGCTAGGAGGCAGAGAGGACGACGACAGGGATGATGAGGACGAAAGGAATGGGAACGGCAGGAATAGGAATGAACAGCGAAAAGGAACTACTGAAATCGTTTGGTAAGCACAAGCAGCGGTGCAGCCATGACTTTCCGTATTTCTGCAGCAAGGAACTGGTCATCGACCGGAAGGGAGGAGGAGTGCCTGCACCCCTGGTGTTCAACCGCGCCCAGGAGTACGTGTGGTCCCGGCTGAGGGAACAGTGGGAGAAGGAAGGTATGATCCGTGCGAACATACTGAAAGGCAGGCAGCAGGGAATGTCGACATTGGTTGCCGCCCTGATCTTTTGGAAGGTTGTGACGACGCCATGTACCAACGGCACGCTTGTGTCGAAGGACACAAGGCGACGAAATCATTGTTCGACAAGATAAAACGGTTTACCTATGACCGTCCCCTAGACAAAAGCATAATCGCTGAAACGTGCAACTTGGACGAGATACGGTTTCGTGGCACCCAGTCATTGATCCGGATGAACACAGCGAGGAGTGATCAGTCCCAGCGTGGGTCGACAAACTAGGCACTATTTTTGTCGGGAGCACCCTATTGGGAGAACGGAGTGGACCAGGTAGATACCATGCGGTCCAGGGGCCGGTGATGGCTGGACAACCCCATTCACTGAAGGGGAGGGAATGGGGTTGGTGATGTTTCCGAAGTTGTTGGTTTCAGGACTGCTAGCCACCCTGTGTCTTTCAACGGCGGGGTGTTCCTCCCTCGCCCACTCCCACCGCCAGCAGCTGGAAAAGGTATACGGTGCCCACGACGAGATCGTTAAAATTTCTTCCCAGCTCCAAGATATTCAGCAGGTCATGCTCTACGCCGGCCGGGTGAACGATTCCCCCATCTCTTCCATGGCCAGAAAGACGCCATCGCCAGAGATATTTCATCCATTGCCAGCATGGAATCCAAGTACCACCTCCTTTCCAGAAGCCTAACAAAATGTGCCATCTTTGCCGCCTTCGCCCTATTTTCCCTTTTGATTGTCTCCCGCTGGCTTCCCTGACTTTCCCTAGCCATTAATTGCTCAAACTGACAAATGGATGTTATTTCTTCCTTGACTTCTTCCATTTTTTTCATCCCATTATATTATCATGGCAAGTTCAGTTGCAACATTTCCACTTTTCACTGTCTCGGATGAGGAGGATGATACTCCCACAAGCTTTTTAAAACGGGCACGGGCGCTGGCCAAGGAAGAAAATGTCTCCCTCCCAAAATACCTGGCGGGCATGCTAAAACATGCTCTCCGGGGAGATAATCTCGCCAACGTCCACTTTTTTCAGGATGGTTCCGGCGATACCTATAATACCGATGATCTCGATAGAATAGCTGAACAATCGGATGCGGAATCGGCAGCGGGGTTGACTACGGTTGGAGAGACCAAGGAAGAATTATTTGCCCATCTAAGAGAACTTCGAAAAGCTGTTGATGCTGGAAAGGAAGTGGATTAAAATGTTTAAGCACGAAACCACAAGGCAATTTGATAAAGAATACGAGAAGTTCTACAAATATGATAAAAGCACAACGGATAAAATCGATGAATTAATGGTCGATATTCTGAAACACCCTATGGAAGGGCTAGGCCATCCTGAGCGGCTACGACATCGGAAGGGGAATTGGTGGTCGCGGCACATAGACAAAAAGAACCGTTTGGTCTACAGGATTATTGGCAACGTGATACGATTTGAATATTGCAGTGGCCATTACAGGGACCATTAGTGCTGACCGGTATCGCAATCCCGGTAAGGATTATTTTTAGGATGTTAAAAATCGTTTTGTGGTGCAAAGACTACGCCAAAAATTTGCCCAGTGAAAATGGGGATTAACCCTAAAAGAAATGGCAACGATGATTTGGCAGCCATGGGGGGCATATTTCAAGGAATCTCTCTGCCATCCCAATCCCTGAGCGGGTTAAGGCAAAGGAAGGAGGCATTTTGCCACCCCCTTTTTTAGGTCCAAGTTATTGGTGAAAAATTATCAAGACTACCTAGAAAACTACCTGGAAATAAAATCTATTACACAAAACCTAAAAGCTAGGTATTGTGAAGATTGGCTGTGTAGAAATTATCCGATTACTTCCATGTTCTTTTTTTTCGCCACCTGAATGAGAGCTTTATCATAGGTTGCAATGGGAATTTCTCTTTCCATGGCAATGTGTAAATAGGAAGCATCGTAGAATGTAAGTTTATTTGATATTGCTAATCGGCGAATTTCTTCTTCCAATCCTAGGATTGAAACATATTGTACTTCCAGACTATAGATTAGATTACATTTACATTCAACATTAACAAGTCTGTCGATATTATTGCAAAAAAAATTATTATATTCATAGCAGATTACATCGGGAGCAAACAGATGCCCTTTTCTAAGCCATAAAAACCTTTCAGAAGTAGGAAAGGCAATAAATTCAATCAAATAGGACGCATCTATGACTGCTTCATTTTTCATAGCCTGCCCCGTGCGATTGAATCTTTTATCGACTCCCTTGTCATACCATCGAAACAATGATATTTCTTATTTTCCTCTTCTACCAAACGTGTGTATTTTAGAAAAATTTCTTCGTCTGGGGCATCTTTCGAGAGCATATAATTGTGATCCTTATGCGTAATTATTATCTTGATTCCACTCTGAATCTTGGGAAGCAGCTTAAACATATTTTTTCTAAATTCACTGGCACAATATTTTTCCATAATTATGTACAATGGTACATCTTTCAGTGTAGTCAAGTACATTTTACGTTGCCCTTTTCAAAGCGTTTTATGTTTCTTCACCAAACTGCCCCCTATTTGATGCCGAAGAGCCTGTCGAGGCGTTTGATTTCGAGGTCACCGTCGGAGGGGTTGGACCGTGCGATTTCGAATGCCTTTTTGTACATGGCGACCTGTTCTTCTTTTGAG
>JAITET010000038.1 GCA_031281895.1 Puniceicoccales bacterium
AATGTGCTGAAAAAACTTGATTTGTTAGATATTATGCTTTGTGTATTCAAATCCTCACAGGGGGAATTAGCTCAGTTGGTTAGAGCATCAGCATGACACGCTGGGGGTCACTGGTTCGAATCCAGTATTTCCCACCAAGACACGGAAGGAGGTGAATTTTATGGCAGTAATAGTACAAATGCGAAAAGGTGAAACAATCGATAAGGCGTTGCGCCGTTTGAAGAAGCGCCTAGATCGCGAAGGTGTTATCCGAGAAGTTCGGGAGAAACAATATTTTGAAAAGCCATGTGCCAAACGTCGTCGCAAGAAAAAAATAGCAAAGTTTTCCAATTATTTGCGCCTTAAAAACGAGAATATGTAAGGTGCGTTAAAATTTTAAGAATTTTTAAGAAAGTAAAAAATGGGTCAGCCAAAACGTAAGCAGTCAAAACAGCGTAGTAGAAAACGCCGTGGATCAAATGGATTCTCTGGACCAGAGTTGGCCAGAGATCCGTCAACGGGAAATTTGTTTAGTCCCCACCACGTTAATCCAGAAACGGGAATGTATCGTGGAAGACAAATTATTGAAATAAAAGATTAATGGTCTCAGTTGTCAAACTGTAACGCATAGCATGCATATGAATTCCAAAGAACAGATGGTCGCCGTTGACGTTATGGGAGGAGACGGAGGTGTTTCACTGATGATTAAAGGAGTGGAGCTTGCCATTAGATTATTTCCCGATGAAATAGGCAAGTTGGTCCTGGTTGGTGATGGAACAGCCATAGAGGAACAAATTTCTCAATGTGAGTCCGTTTTTCGCAATAGGGATTTAGAAATTTGCCATGCTTCACAATCCATAGGTATGGCAGAAAAACCCATGCATGCTCTGAGAAATAAAAAAGATTCCTCCATGTTTAGGGCAATTGATCTTTTGAAAGAAAATAAGATTTCCGGTGTTCTAAGTTGTGGAAATACCGGTTGCCTTGTCGTAGGAGGGACGCTAAAAGTAGGTGTGATGCCGGGGATCGATAGGCCAGCATTGGCCACGGTTATTCCGGCACCGACCAATCATTTTGTGCTCATTGACGTGGGGGCAAATCCCACCACATCTGCCAAAAGCCTGGTCCATAACGCCCTTCTCGGAACATTATATTATAACATCGCCGTCGATCCCAAAAATAGTCCGCGAGTAGGACTGCTAACAATCGGGACCGAGGAAGGCAAAGGTGGTGAAACCATCTGTGAGGCCCATGAAATGCTGAAAAAAATCAATGGTGAGATACAATACTGTGGACTCATAGAAGGATTTCAATTGTTTAGCAATGAAATCGACGTTGTAGTTTGTGATGGATTCGTTGGCAATATTTTGCTAAAAACCATCGAGTCTTTGGCTGGAACGATAAAAAACTATGTCAAAGCAGAGATGAGAAAAAATCTATTGCGCATGCTGGGAGCATTTCTCGCGAGTGGTGCTTTTAGGGCAATGAAAAGGGATCTAACGGCTGATAAATACGGTGGGGCACCACTGCTTGGGCTCAATGGAATTGTTGTGAAATCCCATGGTTCAAGTTCCATAGAAGCGGTTGCCCATGCTCTCCGTTTAACATTCAGATTATCCAAGATAAACAATGAGCATTTTCTAAGCAATGCGATTGAAAAGGTTAATTTTCTCATCGAATAGGGAGCAAAAAAGATAGGTAAAATGAAAAACAAGAAACAGTTTGTAAAAATATTAGGAGTAGGATCCTACGTTCCAGAGAAAGTAGTCACCAATGATGATTTGAGCAAAATTGTCGATACATCCGACGAATGGATCCGAACGCGAACTGGTATTAGGGAAAGGAGGATAGCTGCAGCCGATCAAACCACATCCGATTTGTGCGTGTGTGCAGCTCGTAAGGCTATGGAAAATGCCAATGTGGGGGTAGATGATATCGACTTGATTTTAACGGGAACGATAACATCCGATGTAATCCTTCCTTCCACTTCCGTATTTGTCCAAACAAAATTAGGACTAAAAAACATTCCTTGCTTCGACTACAATGTAGCCTGTTCGGGGTTACAGTATGGCATCGAAATTGCACGGTCATTGATAGAGTCCCAGCGGTATAGAAATATTTTATTGATTTGCGGAGATAAGCTATCGGTGATAACGGATTGGCAGGATCGTTCCACCTGTGTACTTTTCGGCGATGGTGCTGGAGCAATTGTTCTTTCGGCCACTGAAAATGAAGAAGAAAATTCCATCATCGATGTGCTATTGGGAGCCAATGGCGAACATTCCGAATTAGTAATATTGCCGGCGGGGGGCTCAAGGGAACCAGCGAGTGAGAAAACCATAAGCGAACGAAAACATTTTATGAAAATGGCAGGGCGCGACCTTTTTCGAGAAGCCGTAAAAATCATGGGAAATTGTGCCCAGGAAATTTTAGGAAGAAATAATATGTCTGTCGATGACATAGATTTTCTGATTACCCATCAGGCCAATTTGCGAATCATAGATGCCGTCAGGGAACGCCTCGATGTTCCTCTTGAAAAGGTCTGCGTAACCATTGATAAATATGGAAACACATCGGCATCTTCGTGTATAATTGCCCTGGATAATCTGATAAGAAATGGCAAAGTTGTACGGGAGTCGAAAGTACTAACGGTAGGTTTTGGAGCGGGGTTGACTTGGGGAGCAGCAATATTAAAGTTCTGAGGTATTCATGCGAAAATATATTCCATTTTTAATATTTATTTTAAGTTTAGCACGTTTAAATGCAGACATAGTCTGGACACAAGAACTTGGCTGGCAACCAACGCCTGACGCTGTTTCTGTTGCCAAGTTCAACAGGGAGTCCTTGGAGGCCCTACAGTTCATGAATGATGCTCGGCGAGCTCAGGAAGAAGGCCGCATCAGTATAGCCTTGGTGGGATATAGGAATGTGTATAAAAAATTTCCCGATTCCATTTTTGCACCTGAGGCATACTATCAAATTGGGAAAATAAAGGTGAGCAAAAACCAATTCAACGATGCATTCAAGGTATTTACCACCATCACAAAACAATATCCAGAATATCCCCGTTTCAATGCCGTTTTACATGAAAAATTTGAGATTGCTCAGCTGTTGAAGAGTGGAGAACGGCCGAAATACTTTGGCGTTATTCCGGGGTTTAGGGACTATCAAGCAACGGTCGATTTCTATAAAAAAATTGTGGAGGATGCTCCATTCAGCGACATTGCTCCATTGGCGTTGGTTCACATGGGAGATTTTGCGATTAGTAACGATCGGCCGCTTGACGCAATTGCAGCGTTTGAACAACTGATAGATGAGTACCCCTATTCGGAATATACGCCTGAGGCCTACCTAAAGCTGGGCGACATCTACGCTAAAATGACCAAAAGTCCACTCTACGACCAGGGAGCAACCAAATTGGCCATGAATAATTATGAAGATTTTCTGACACTATATCCGAACCATGAAGATGCCGCCAGGGCTCAGACGGGCTATGATCAGATGAAGATCAGACTTGCCGAAAGCAAATTGCTCATGGGCGATTTCTATTTTAATGCAAGGAATAATGCGAAAGCAGCCATCATCATGTACAATAAGGCAGCACGTTTTCTCCCAGGATCCGAAGTAGAACGCAATGCCAGGGAAAGAATAGCGTATATAAAAGCGGGGAATTTGCCAAAAACGACTCCCATAGATTTTCTGTTCGGTAGATACCAATGTCCTATCGATGAGCAAGTGTTCGATTTATCGGCGAAAGATGAGTTTGAGGGCGGTTTTGACTTTTCCCATGATTTAATACAAATAAGCACCGACAGTTCCGATCAGGAGGATCTTTTAGAAAGTATGGATAGTAAGGTCAAGCCCGCTGAAAGTTTTATAAAAGTTGGTCCGAATAGAGAATTTTAATTAAAAAATAGTGCAGCAATATTTCCAAAAAAGACTATAATTGGATCACTATGAAAAAAATTCCCCTATCAGTTTGTTTACTAACGTCGGTATTAGGTGCCGGGTGTATGTTTTATTCTTTGAAGCCCTATACCCCTTTAGAATTTGATAAAATATATGTTGCTCCCATAAGAAATGATTCTTTTGCTCCTCAAACGCAGGTATCATTGACGAAACAGGTTCGCACAAAACTGTCCAACATTTCGGGACTAGAACTTTCTTCATCTCCCGAGAACGCTGCCACTCTGGAAATTACCATCGTAGATTTCGGAAAATACATGGCTACTGCCCAAGAGGAGGATACGTCCCGTGCGAAATCATTTGATATAAGAATGGTGATACTCTGCACATTAAGCAATAATGTAACGGGAAGAGTTTACTTTAGAGATTATCGCATATCAGATGTCGTAGAATGCCATACATCTAAGGACAACCTTCAGGAACTTCAGTACCAAGCGATACCTAAACTCGCAAATAAGCTTGCCGATAGGGTTTGTGACATTATTTGCCACCTGTGGTAAAAGTGATGCTTTTGGTAAAATAACCACAAAAAGGTTTGACAATAACAGTAAACTCTGGAACAGCCTTCCATAAAATAAAGAGGAAAGTTAGCAGCCAGCAAAAGGGTGAATGGATTGTCTGGCGTAGGTGTGTTATGCCAATTGTTTCATAAAGCGAATTTTGTGGAAAGGCTGACCCTATTAATTTGTTAATTGTAAACATTTAGAATATTTCCGAACATGTCGTCTTCTTTGACCAATTGTGTGTTTGCCATGGAAAATTTGTTTCCGAACTCGACATTTTCCGCTCCACGAATGATTAGGAGTGGGCAGCACTCATTGCCCTCCCCCATCAGATAGCATGCCGCCGATGCCAGTGAATCCGCTATATTTACTGATGTCATTTCCAATCTGCGTCCAAAAATATCCTCCTTGCCTTTGTAATCTTTAATTGGATTGAAGCCGAAAATATCCTGGGCAACACCGACCGTTCCCCGGCGAAAAGGTTCAATTTTGCTATCGATTGACATGAGTCCCAAATATTTTATGGTAAATTTTTCGCATAGATATTTGTGAATTTCGGCCAATAATTTGGTAACATTTTGTGGCCACAGAACATAGTATCCGTTTCCATTGCTTTCGTCGACTCCTGAAAAAGGAATCACAATGCCATCCTTTACGGTGAGTGAATAATTTCCCTCCCATACCCAGTCGGCTTCACGGCGGATCAATTGTTTTTTATCAATCGTTCCGATTTTGACACATCTACCCTGATGTATCGCTAGACACTTTGTCGCTATGCATAACATGTCTGACTCTTCCAATAAAAAGCCCTCCGAATCGAACAGAGAAAATATATTACTTTTCGGAGGGCAAAGTATGGAAGTTTTTACTGCCAAAAATTTCAACGGCATGGGACCAATTTTATCCGAAGAACTCTTTTAAACCATCCCGGCTTGGCTTCATAGATTTTTGACCGCTATGCCAATTGGCTGGGCAAACTTCCCCAAATTTTTCAAAATGCTGGAGGGAATCAACCATCCTCAGCACTTCATCGACGCTGCGGCCAAGTGGCATGTTATTAATTACACAATGTTGCACAATACCGTTTTTATCTATCAGAAATAATCCCCTGTAGGCAACGAGTTCACCGGTAACTTTTGCGATACCATCGTCACCGTCCTCATAGCCGGCCAAAACACCGTATCCATCGGCGATGGTTTTATTAATATCGGAAACAATCGGGAAGGTGATGCCATGAATGCCTCCCCGTTCGCGGGGGACTTCGAGCCACGCAAGGTGTGAAAATTCCGAATCCGTCGAGCATCCTATCAATGACACATTCCTTTTTTCAAACTCCTGTACCTTTTCCTGAAATGCCCAGATTTCGGTGGGGCAAACAAATGTAAAATCTTTGGGATAGAAAAATAAAACGACATACTTTTTGCCGAAAAACTGTTCCAATGAAAAACCTGG
>JAITET010000078.1 GCA_031281895.1 Puniceicoccales bacterium
TTCAACATTACTAGAAAACGGGAAGAAATAAAAGTAGACAGTCCACAATGGAATGAAAAATACCTTTGCCCTGTATTTTTGCTGAAAGATTCCGGAAGGATAGTATTGTAAAAAGCAACATTTGATAGATTATCAGTGATGTTTTCTGAAAAACTTGAAAATAATACGTAATAAATTTTTGTTTAAATTGTCGCTGCTATTGGGTAATATCAAGGGGCAGTCGTGGGATTTGATTCCCATCATCTCCATGGTCATTTTACTATCCATAGGGATAACGGCAATCTACGCTGCTCATAGCTATGCGGGAGGCAAACAGTGGTGTATGCAAATTCTCTGGGCATCCATCGGTTTTGTTATTTATTTTATCGTATCAAAACTAGATTACTCCCTGTGGCGTAACAGTGCCCACTGGATATACTATATCAGCATTATTTTGTTAGTACTGGCATGGTCTCCACTGGGAAAACGACACTATGGTGCGGTAAGATGGGTAAAAATTTTCGGTATCACCATTCAACCATCCGAATCGGCAAAATTAGGATTTTTAGTGATGTTGGCGGCATTGATGGCGAGATTCGAAATCGTATCTTTTTGGGGATCAATTAAAAATCTTGCAAAATTTTTTGGAGTGTTTTGCATACCAACGATACTGGTGTTGTTGCAACCTGATTTGGGGTCTGCACTAACATTTCCTGTGATGTTTTTTGCGATGTTATATGTTTCCAATTTATCGAAAAAATTTTTCGCCTATGTTTTTGTGGGCGTATTAATACTACTATCAATGGTCGCATTTGACATTTATGGGTATAGAAACTTTCTAGACAGAAAAAATTTAGGAGATCGGACAACAACGGCGAAATATGAGGATCGATCATTTTTCCCGATGAAAGATTATCAAAGGGATAGAATAATTGCATTCCTGTTTCCCGATGAAGTCGATCCGGATGGAATAGGAATCAGTTGGAACTTACGTCAGTCGCTAATAGCGGTAGGATCGGGAGGGTTAAATGGTAAGGGATTTAACAATGGCACCCAAGCGAAGTTGGGGTATCTTCCCAAATCCATAGCTTCAAATGATTTCGTGTTTTCTGTAATAGCGGAGGAAAGAGGGTTTGTAGGAGCATTGACAGTGGTATTGTTATATGCCCTAGTCATATGGAGTGGATTACGGACAGCAAATTGTGCACGTGATAAATTTGGAATATATTTATGTGTTGGAATCAGCATGTTGCTTCTAGCACATGTTTGTATAAATATTGGAATGACCATAGGATTAATGCCAATTACCGGAATCCCTCTTCCGTTTTTAAGTTACGGGGGGTCTTTTCTATTAACTTGCTGTTTTTTACAAGGCTTAGTACAAAGTGTTTATCGCCATCAAAATAGTTTTACATGAAACAGCAGACAGAATCAAGTTCCCTTCCTATAAATATTAGGAATACAAATGAAAGATATCGAAAAAAATCGAAATGAAAAGTTTTTCAATCATTCTCTTAACCAGTGCAAAGAACTTTCATTGGAGCAAATAAAGCAAGAAGCTGCTGTGAGGGCAAAGCAACAGCCTGTAATACAAAGAATTATAAGATCTTTAATTAGTCCAAACAGGCCGTACCGTGAATTAATTCTAAGTTGCGAAATAACGGAAACCCGTGTTGCACTGCTTTGCAATGGCATATTGGAGAACTACGAATTTGAATATTTGAACGAAAAAAACTTTATTGGGGCAATTTTTCGCGGAAAGATTCAAAATTTAGAATCGGGATTAAAGGCTGCATTCGTCGACATTGGAGAAGAGAAAAATGCCTTTCTTCACTATTGGGATGCCTTACCAGAGGCAAATGACAAAACATTCGAAGTAGTTCGAAAAAATTCATCGAAGAAAAATAAGCATATTACCATCAACGATATCCCCAATTTGTATCGCATTGGTACAGACATCATGGTCCAAGTCATAAAAGGGCAAATTGGAAATAAGGGCCCCAGAGTGACAACGAATATTGCTTTACCGGGGACATGTTTGGTTCTGATGCCGTTCTCCGAGGAATGTGGAATTTCGAAAAAAATAGATGATCCTAAGGAAAGAGATCGCCTAAAAGAAATTTTACATAAACTGACCATTCCAGAAGGCATGGGTGTTATTATTCGCACGGCCGGAGTTGGCAAAAAAGTACGATATTTCGTCCGAGACTTACACATTCTAATACAGGAGTGGAAGTCGATCATTGCCCGCTATGAACAAAGTTCCAAACCAACCCTCATACACAACGAGCCAGATTTGATAGAGCGTACGGTCCGAGATTTTCTGACCGATGACATCGACAGGATAATTGTCAATGACCAGGTAGCATTTGACCGTATGGTAAAATCAGTAACTACTATTTCTCCCCGTTCAAAACAAAAGTTCCACCTATTTACGGAAAACATTCCATTGTTTGAACGATTTAACGTGGAGCGGCAGATCGACCAAACATTTTCCCGCCATGTTCCATTGTCATGTGGAGGTGAAATTGTTATCCATGAAACCGAAGCACTAACATCCATTGACGTTAACACGGGGAATTATAAATCCAAAGGGAAAGATGCCAATAGTTTCATTTTTAATTTAAATTTTGAGGCTGGAAAGGAGATTGCGAGACAACTACGTCTGCGAAATATTGGTGGCCTAATCGTGATAGATTTCATTGATATGATCAATAGAAAAGATCGTATCAATATTTTCAACCTCATGCGCAAGGAATTATCCAAGGATCGTGCAAAAAATTTCGTATTGCCAATTTCCCAACTTGGCCTGATGGAAATTTCCCGCCAACGGCATTCTCAAAGCAATAATAGTGAGATACGTACCACGTGTAGGTATTGCGATGGTGATGGATTTATTAAGTCTCCCAGAACCATGTGCAATGAAATTTATCGTAAACTTATTGAATTTTTACAACAAAAACGCACAAAGGTTCCAAGTGAAACAAAAATCGAATTCAAAGTTGCATTGAACAATGAAGTTCTAGAGCGCATGAAAAATGATGAAGCTGCCCTAATGTCCATTGAAAAAAAGTTCAACGCCAA
>JAITET010000051.1 GCA_031281895.1 Puniceicoccales bacterium
CTCGCGACTTCGGAAAATACTGCCCTAACCGTTCAAAACTTCCTTCTTTTATTAACCACATAACTTAATCGAAGTTCGACCTTCTGTTTCCTTCCAAAATGTCAAGCTCATTCTTATGAGTCCTGACCCTAACCCTGACGTACAGAAATACGGCACCAATCCTTCTCCATAAGTCTTGCCTCCAAGGGTCGATGAAAGATGTGACGGAACATGTCCCGTTATTAAGATCACGCTCCGCAGAAAAAACGACCTCTTCGGTATTTCCCAAATCGTTATCGCTTGTCACCGGATAGAGTGGTGATCTTAGGATAGACCACCAATGCTCCAATATCGGGAATATTTTCACCGGTTATGGGACAACTCTTTATGCTGCCGCCAGTGCATGTCGCGCATTTTCCTATATAAGTCCTTGTCTTGTAAACAGTATTATTGCTATTGCCACTATACGTATTGATACGTTCATCATCGACATATCTCTTGGTCCTAGAAATCCTACCATTAAAGATAGCATTATCGTCATCAGAGTAATTACTGGTTCCGATACAAAATTAGCTATAAGTGTCATTGGAATCGACGCCACTACTCCCATCATAATTCCTAATTCTACAACCAGTACAGTTCTAAATGCTAATCTTTTTGTAATTTTTACAGCTTCCCATACAGATTTTCCTACTACTCGTACAATTCTAAATGCGAATTTTCCTATGGCTTGTATATCTTCCAATCCAATCCCTCGAACCCCTATATCTTCCCTCCTAACAAATGGTAAAAGTGGCCTTACATTATTTCCCACGTCCATAATTATCTTCTTTCGTTAAAATTTCAAATTTACACGATTTTATATAAAATATCATGTAGCGATATATAAGTACCGCGAGTAAAATCAAAAATCAACAAAAAAGAATGATTTTAAAAGTTTTTAACAAAAAAATCCCAAAAATGTTAAGTTTTGCACTTTAAAACGTAGTTTGGGGATGTTTTTGAATCAAAAAATTTCCATGGTGTTGCCAAACTGGATGGAATATGGATGAAAATTTTGAGAGAAATTTTAAAAAAAATTGCTATTTTATCGCTTCCAAAGTGCAAACCGTGGTTTATTTCCGATGGAATATTGCTAGGGGTCGACGAAAGATGTGACGGAGCATGTCCCGTTATTAAGATCACGCTCCGCAGAAAAAACAACCTCTTCGGTATTCTCCGAATTGCCGTTGCTTGTCGCTGGATAAAATGGTGATCTTAGAACAGACCACCAATTACCCGATACTGGGAATATTTTTAATAGGTTATGGGACAACTCTTTATACTGCTGCCCGTACAAGTTGCATAACTCCATGTCCTGCTAGTCTCAGTATTTGCGCACTTCCTCGTATTGTTGACAGTACTACTGCCATTGCCACCACTGGTATTAACGTCCTTACTAGCGACATCCCATATAATCTGGGCATAGATTGAAATATCGAGTCTGTAATGTACAGTGTCGCTCCCAACGGAATCCCTATTATTATAAGTGGCACCATTAATATCAACCAAATTATAAAATTTGGCACAGGAAATCTAGGCATTAGCCTGAAAAATCTAGGCATTAGGTTGAGTACAGCCATCAATACCGCCGCCTCTACAAGTCTCGGCGTTGCAATTTGTACGGCTCTCCATACTAATCGTAACGTTGTCCGCATTACTCTCGATGCAAATTGTCCTGCTTCCCGTGCAATTCCCCTCACTCTCGGATTTTCCCGAGGTCTCTGCAGTGCGATCGGTAATAATGGTCCTCTATTATTTCCTCTTACGTTCATAATTATCTTCTTTCGTTAAAATTTCAAATTTTACATGATTCCACGTAAAGTATCATGTAGTGGTATACTACTTAGCATGCGGGAGATTGAAAATCAACAAAAAAAAGAATAGTTTTTAAAAAAAATTAACAAAAACCTCAAAACGTTGTATTTTCGTGCTTTGGAACAAAGTTTGGGGCTGTTTTTGAATCAAAAAATTTCCATGTTACGTGGGGTGCGTATTTAAGGCACTTAAAAAGATGAAAATTACATTAAAAAAAGATGAGGACCTATGGGGAGAGAGACGAGAAGAAACATGAGAACTATGAAAGGGCAATATCTGCCCATAAAAAAGAGAACATAGTTATGTGGATGAAAGAATATCTTCACCGGCGAATGGACCGATCTCCTATGGGGAAGAAGGTGTTCGGCCTTGTGTCGGGAAAAAGTTTTGCAGAACGAATATAGTAGCTGGCTATGGTTAATGGCAAAAGCATAGCGGAATGTGTTTATGATGGCACCATGGGTGCCCAACTTTTCAGCACTTGGGTGGAACAATTCCTTATCCATGCTCTAAAACCTTGGTAGGTCGTTGTCATGAACAATGCTTCCTTTCCACACGACTGCGTGCAAAACATCCCATCGCTTCCGCCGGCTGTTCTCTGATTTTCCTTCCTCCCTATTCTTCAGACATTTAATCCCATCGAAAAATT
Organism: Puniceicoccales bacterium; assembly: GCA_031281895.1. Classification (GTDB taxonomy): domain Bacteria; phylum Verrucomicrobiota; class Verrucomicrobiia; order Opitutales; family JAIRKQ01; genus JAIRKQ01. The sequence continues at coordinate 2,486 of JAITET010000051.1, forward strand.
TTGGGCAATTTTTAAAAGAAAACTTGCCTCCATCATCCACCTTTTCCTCGTCCTTCGACGATACACTTTATCATGCCTTTGCCCGCCCCCTTAAGGGAAACGACTATATCTCGTTTCCTTCCTCGCTACGATATGGGACTGTACATCTTGATTCAAACATTGTGACTGCGTAGATCATTTAATAATCGATTTTCTTGAAAAGAAGTGCAGAATACGGAAAAAATGATGCCGCATAAAAAAGAAATATTGGTCCGACTTATTCGAATGTTTAATGGTCAAAATTTTTTAGAAAACATTGGGCAAATTTTCCATGAATACGAGCAAGGCTCGAAAGAAACCGCAGTCTGTCGAGCCCTGGCAATGAGTATTCTGGGCCTAGCTTTGGAAGGAGACGATGGCAAAGAATCGCTGGACCAATGTGCTCAACATGCTTTGGAACGTGAAAAACCTTCTTCGCCACCACTAACCGTGCTCCACAGTGCATGCAATGGGTGCAAAGCCAGCCACATACACATCACCGATTTATGTCAAAATTGTAAAAAAAAACCATGCCTCTCTGCCTGTCGATTCAACGCGATTAGCAACGACTGGAAGCGGTCGACCATCGATGCAAAAAGTTGCAAAAAGTGTGGTGCATGCCTGCGTGCGTGCCCCTACGGTGCCATTATTAAAACCATTGTCCCATGCGAAAATACTTGCCCGGTTGATGCCATTGCAAAGGACAAGGAAGGGCATACGGTGATTGATTTCACCAAATGTATCAGTTGCGGAAAGTGTATGGCTGCTTGCCCATTCGAAGCCATCCAGGTCAGAAGCCAAATTATCGATGTGCTTAGGGCCATGAAATCCAAGAAAAAAGTGATAGCTTTAATGGCTCCCGCACTACTCGGACAGTTCAAATGTTCCGCAGAGCAATTGCATAGCGCCATGAAAAAATTTGGATTTTCGTTTGTCTACGAGGTCGCCATTGGGGCAGAATCCACATCCTTCCATGAAGCAAAAGATCTGGAAGAACGCCTAGCTAGGGGTGAAAAGTTTATGACAACATCCTGCTGTGCCGCCTACAACAACCTCGTGAAGAAACATATTCCGGACCTGCAACCGTTCGTTTCATCCACCGACACACCGTTGTTTTACACGGCAGAGCACATCAGGGAAAAACACAGAGATGGAGTTTTGGTGTTTATCAGCCCGTGCCTAGCCAAATATGAAGAGGTATTTGCAAATGAAAAGGTCGATTTCGTCCTTGGCTGTGAAGAGATTGAAGCATCGTTTGAAGCATTTTCAATTACTCCTGGCGAATGTGAAGAAGAAGCATTTCCGTACCAAACAGCGAAGGAAGCAAGGGAATTTTCCATAAGCGGTGGCGTTTCTCGGGCAGTTCAGAGTGTCCTGGACTCAAGTGGGGAAGGGATAACATTTACACCCATTAATGGGTTAGATCGCGAAGTCGTAAAGGATTTGAAACGTTTTGCCAAAGCTGGGGAGTGTGAAAAAGGGACCGTATTGGAAGTAATGTCATGCCAGGGAGGATGCATCGGCGGCGGACTGGTCTGTTGTCCGGTCGCTACTGCCCTTAGACAAATTAAAAATTATGGAGAAAAAGGATTATCCCTATCGGACAAAAAGTCAGAAAATGCTTGATTCGTTGATGATTTTCGGTAAAGTGAAGTTTTCCTCTATATTATAGGCTGAGAATAGGAAGCAAATGGCATATGACATTAAGAAAGGACAATTATGGATGACTTGGACACACTCATAGGGAAAGCGAAGGAAGCTCAGAGGGTTTATGCAAATTTTTCCCAGGAAAGAGTTGATGCAATTTTCAAGTCCGCGGCAATAGCAGCGGATGAAGCACGGGAAGAGCTCGCTAGGATGGCCGTGGATGAAACGGGCATGGGCATAGTAAAGGATAAAATTTTTAAAAATCATTTTGCTGCTCACTTTATCTATGAAAAGTATGCAACGGCAAAAACCTGCGGAGTTATTTCCGAAGATAAATCCAATCGGGTAAAGGTAGTGGTGGACCCAATTGGACTGATTGCGGGAGTTATTCCGACGACAAATCCAACTGCTACGGCAATTTTTAAGGCATTGTTGGTTTTAAAAACGCGTAATGGAATCGTGGTATCTCCTCACCCGAGGGCGAAAAAGTGTACGGCCGCAGCGGTGGAAATTGTCGCCAATGCTGCAGTCAAGGCAGGGGCTCCAAAAAATTTGTTGGCATGCCTAGGCGAACCAACTCTGGAAGCAACCACGGCCCTTATGCACCATCCATCCATTGACCTTATTTTAGCCACCGGTGGAGGTGGCATGGTAAAAGCCGCCTATGCCAGCGGAAAGCCCGCACTAGGAGTCGGGGCAGGAAACACTCCTGCCATCATCGATGAAAATGCAAATGTGCCGGCGGCTGTAGAAGCCATACTGGCAAGCAAAACTTTTGACAACGGCGTTATCTGTGCATCCGAACAGTCCATCGTCGCCGTAGAAAGCGTCTATGACGACGTAAGGAAAGAACTAGCAAAACAGGGAGCCTATATTTTAAACAAAGAGGAGTCGGCAACGCTTGGGAAAATCATTATCAACGAAAAAGGCCTCAACCCCGCAATTGTCGGACAGAGTGCCCAAAAGATTGGAGAATTAGCTGGCCTTAGGATTCCCTCATCGGCCCGCGTACTTGTCAGCGAAGAAAAAGTTTACGACGCCAGTAATCCCTATGCCCGGGAAAAGTTATCCCTAATTCTTTCCCTGTACGGTGCACCGAATTTTGAACAGGCCGTAGAAACCGGCCTACAATTGGTTAGCATTGGAGGATTGGGGCACACGTCTGTCCTTCATACCGACGCAAATGATCAACGGCGCATCGACTATTTCGCCGGCAAAATGCCTACGGGTAGGTTACTAATCAATTTACCAGCTTCCCAGGGAGCCATCGGGTTTTCCAATGACAGCCTTACTCCGTCATTGACCCTCGGTTGCGGTTCATGGGGAGGGAATGCCTCCAGCGAAAATATTGGAATAAAGCACCTGCTTAATTATAAGACCATTGTCGGCAAAAAAGATTGACCTTTTAAGTTATTTCACTTGAAAGTGGCATTCAATTATAGTCGTTGTAGTTGAAAAAAGTATGTTTGTGTAAGCAAAAGCTGGAAATCACAGATAGAGAGTTGCAAGCAAAGGTGTCTTTTCAAGGAAAATGACTATGGATTTAACGTTCACTTTTGCCATTGAAAAATCGAACTGCCCTATTAGCTTCCCTCACCATGATTAAATTTTTCACCATGATGATATTATATCCTATCAAATGGATGGCAGAGTTTATTTTGAAACTGGTAATCATAGCTGTTATTTCCATATGCCTAATTTTTTCAGTTGGGAACTTCTGGATTCCAACAGCGCTGGAAAGCATCCTAACGAACGTGTCTGGATTTAAAACTTTTGTTGGAAAATCCAATGGTTCAATTTTTCGAGGGCGCTTTGATTTGAAGGATTTAAAAATGCAAAATCCGGATTCATTGTTCCACTCAAAAGATTTTATATCCATAAATAACATCGTTGCCGATGTCGATATGTCGAGCCTGTGGAAAGACACGATTGTTGTCGAAGAAATAGTCCTGGATATTGACGATCTGACGATGGTAACTAATGGAGAAGGAGAAAATAATTACACCGTCCTTATCAAAAATTTTGAGCAAGAAGAGCGAACGGCAAAAAAAGAATCATCAAAAATGGCGGATACTAGAGAACACAGACTAAAAAAATCAGTTTCGATAAAAAGTTTAACGCTATCTATTTCAACGGTTCATGTCATTGATGAGCGTAAAAATTCATCGAGGGAGTATAAAATCGACTACCACAAGGAATTTCACAACGTTACTGACTTTGCAAAAATCGAAAAGCAGTTGATTGGTGATCTCGGAAAATTTGGCATATCCATCATGATAGATTCCATAATTTCATCAATTCCAATGGTTCCAGCCATTGCAAGCGATGGAATCATTAAAATAAAAGATATTTCTCTGGATACTGCAACTAAAACGAAAAATTTTGCAGAGAAAATTGGCACTAATATTAGCGACGGAATAAAACACCTAATAAAAAAAGACAAATAAATTACGTGAATCTCAAAATAAAACCAGGGGATTTACATGACGTTTCCTGTGCCTAGGAAGTGTTCGCTGGCTACACAAGGGCAGTGATCGGCGATGATGGATGTTTCCCCTACCCTCAGAGATTCTTTGGCTAAAAATGGTATATGGTCCATTGCTAAACATCGCCAAAACATGGCCCTAAACTCCCAGGAAGAAAAAAGATTTCTGAAAAAACGGTCGATCGTAGAAAGCATGATTGGAAGATTTAAAAGTTTCTTCGGCGAAACACTTTCCCGTTTCCGCTCCCCACAATCCGCTTATTCTGCCATTTATGCGGCTATTATTGCCTGCAACTTGGGCCCTCTTTTGAGATTCGCGTAGGGACAAATTAAGGTACGGAAAGCAAAAGAAAAAACACTTGTTTTCCTTGGATAAATTGCATGATGGTTCCGTCATGCACAAAAAACATAACATTTTGATAATATCCCTTTTGGCCGTATTGTGTGCGGTTTCAATTTCTTTTCACGTCAACCATAGAAGATTGAAAAAGGAAGTTATAGAGCTAAGGCAAGATAGCATAAAAAATAGCTTTTTCTTTGGAAAACGTGCACTAACCATAATGAAACATTTCGCACCGAAAGACATCGTTGGTAAAAATCTCGTTCGAATTGGTCGTGACTATGATGGGGGGTATGTTATGGTGGATGACTTTAGCAAGTGTGATGCCGCCTATAGCTTTGGAATTTCCAATGACGTTTCATGGGACCTTGATATCGC
>JAITET010000064.1 GCA_031281895.1 Puniceicoccales bacterium
TAAAAAATATCAAAGGTTTTTTCATTGTCATAATAGTTTATTTCCTATAGGAAATACTATTCATCGTCAAACCAAATCGATAGATCTTGTAAAACTGTTCCCGTGCCATTGGCAACTGCACTGAGAGGATCACTGGCAACTATGACCGGAAGTCCCGTTTCCTCGGACATCAAAAGATCCAAATTTCTTAACATTGCCCCTCCGCCTGCGAGCACTATGCCGCGATCGACCAAATCCGATGCTAGTTCCGGAGGACATTGTTCCAAAACACCCTTAGCTGCATTGACGATGGCCACAACCGCATCCCTTAATGCTATCCTAATTTCACCGGAATTAATGGTAATAGTTTTCGGAAGTCCCACAACCGCATCTCGACCTTTTATTGATATCGAAAGTTCCTCAGCCAACGGGGAGGCTGAACCGATTTTCATCTTCAATTCTTCGGCGGTACGTTCACCGATTATTAAATTATATTCGCGTTTGACATAGTCAATTATGTTGTGATCCATTTCGTCACCTCCAATGCGAATGCTACGTGCCAAAACCACCCCATTCAGCGACAAAATAGCAATCTCCGTCGTTCCTCCACCGATATCAACTATCATGTTGGCAGCCGGTTCATCGATGGGCAAACCGACGCCTATCGCCGCTGCCATTGGCTCTTGAATTAATAATACGTCGCGAGCACCCGCATGAATAGCTGCTTCTTTTACAGCCCGCTTTTCTACTTCAGTTATGCCGGATGGAACAGCAATAATAACCCGAGGAGGAACCAACCGCACTGAACTGGACACTTTGCTGATGAAATATCGCAACATTGCCTCCGTTACCTCAAAATCGGCAATAACACCGTCTTTCATTGGGCGTAACGTTATGATACTCCCCGGTGTACGCCCTAACATTTTTCGTGCTTCTAACCCAACGGCACGTACGCGCCGTGAAGTTGCATAAATTGCAACAACGCTGGGCTCCCGCAGCACAATTCCTTTGTCACGAACAAAAACTAAAGTATTCGCTGTGCCAAGATCAATCCCAATATCATGGGCCCAGAGTCCAAAGAAATTGGTAAAAAAATTTGCTATCTTACTCCTAAAACTAAACGCCATCTATTGCCCTACTGAAGAAAATAAATCAACATTGACTTGCAAGAAAAATATACCATTTAGCAAATACCTCAGAAAAATATGTATCTATCCAGTTGCTTTCTCAGAACTGAAAACTTTTTTTACCTGTCCATTGATTACCATCGAATTTTTTGGCAAAATGGTTCCCGGATTAATCACTGAATTGCAAGAAATTTCGGAATGATCTCCGATAATTGCACCGACTTTTTTCATACCTGTTTCCACTCGCTCCCCATTGTAATGGGTGATAATATTCTTCTTGTCTAGCCTCAAATTTGCCAAAATCACACCAGCTCCAAGATGGACGAAATTTCCTAGAACAGAGTCTCCCACATAATTAAAATGCGGCACTTGCGCATTGTTTAAAAGTATGGAATTTTTTAATTCACAGGAATTTCCAATTAGACAATTTTTGCCGGTAATTACGTTCTCCCTCACATAGGCAAATGGACGAATGCTGGTCCCTTCATCGATGTAGGCTGGACCTTCTATAACACAAACCGGTGGTAGTTGTACCGATTTATGTATGAAAACATCTCTCCCGATGTGACATCCTGGAGGGACATTTTGTTCCGTCCCATTGGACACGCTGAGCATATCCAAAATAGCAGAATTTATTTTTTTTAGCCAAAGAATGGGATCCTCATTTAACCCAAAATGTTCGACAAATTCCCCCGATTCATCTATTTCAAAAAACTCCCGTGCTATCATAGTGATTCAAACTTTTCTTTAAACCTCTGGAAAAAACCACCGCTTTTTATGTTACACAACTTTTCGAATTCCTGCAATTTTTCTTTCTGTTCTCGGGATAATTTTGTCGGAACATCAATGGTAATCTTTACGTATTGATTACCTCGATTCCCAGGATGATTTAAATCTGGCATTCCTTGCCCCTTAATACGAAACATCGTTTCCGCCTGCGTTCCGGCTGGGATTTTAAGATTTGCCTGACCATCGATGGTTTCAACCTCGATTTCTCCACCGAGAACCGCCGTAGTGAATGAAATTTTTTTGGCACAGTATAGGTCTCTTTCATGGCGTTCGAAACGTTTATTTTCTGTGATATAGATTGCTACGTATAGATCTCCATTGGGTCCACCATTCGCACCGGCTTCCCCCATATTTTTCATTCGCAAATTGGCTCCGTCAAATATTCCTGCGGGGATTTTGACCTTTGTTGTACACGATTCTATTACTCGACCACTTCCTCTACAATTGTGGCATGGAGTTTCAATTTTTGTCCCGGCACCATGGCAATCGGGACAAGTTTGCTGCATGCTAAAAAAGCCTTGGCGCATGGAAAGCACACCCGTCCCTCCACAGGTTTTGCAGGTAACCTTTTTCGATCCAGGGGCAGCTCCACTGCCGTTACATTTGGTACATGTTATATGTTTACTATATTTGATAGTTTTTTCTGTACCATGGAAGGCTTCCTCGAGTGTTATTTTCAAATTATAGCGTAAATCGCTCCCCGCCTGTCTTCTTGATTCACTGGAGGACCTATGACGACCAAACCCAAATAAATCATCGAAACCATTTCCTCCAAACACATCGCGAAATATATCAAAGGGATCATGGCCTCCCGACCCCCATCCACCGGATTGTGCCCCTCCCTGTTCAAAAGCACTGTGACCATATCTGTCATAGGCAGCACGTTTGTCACTATCTCTCAGAACTTCGTATGCTTCGGCAACTTCTTTAAACTTTTCTTCGGCGACCTTATCCCCTGGATTTTTATCCGGATGGTACTTCACCGCCATCCTACGATAGGCTTTCTTAATATCTTCCTCGGAAGCATTTTTTGACACTCCAAGGATGTCGTAATAGTCAGTTTTTCCCATTTTTACTTTGATTCTTTATTTTGCTCTTCACGATATGAAACCGTTACCACGGCTGGGCGCAAAAGTTTATCATTGAGTTTATAACCCTTTCTGTCAACGGAAATGACAGTATTATTTTCTTTCGTATTATCTATCACCCTCCGTACGCATTCATGGAAATGCATGTCAAATTTTCCATTCAATGGAAAAATTTCCTGGACACCATTGGAAACCAATAAACTTTTAAAGCTCGCAAAAATCATTTTAAACCCATCGACAATTTTATCATTCCCGTGTTGATCAGCGGCAGCCAGCCCAAGCTCGAAGTTATCCAAAATGGGTAACAAACTTTCCAAGATGCTTGCGATGGCATTATTCCTTATCTCGAAAAAATCCTTCTGGGTTCGTTTTTTATAATTTTCAAAATCTGCCAATGCCCGCAACATGGAATCTTTGTAACTATCCGCTTCCTTTTGCTTGTTTGCCAGTTGGGTTTTCAAGCCTTGCATGACATCATCCATCCCTTTATCCAAGTTTCCGTCGCCTGTCTTTTGTTTTTCGAAATTTTGGATATCGTCTTTTTCTCCAGGATGACCACTTGGCTGTTCATGTTCCCTTTCCGACGAAGATTTTTTTGCCATGAAAATAAGCAAGCAAAAATCATGCCATACCAACGACACCATTTAAAACTATACCCTACGTAAATAAATATCCGATCGGCGTTTGGTTAAAGGTTATGGTGGTATTATAGTCGTTGTAATTGAAAAAGGCATGTTTGTGCAGGCAAAAGCTGGAAATTACAGGTAGAAAGGTGCAAGTAAAGGTGCCCTTTTCAACGAAGATGACTATATATGATGCGTAAGGCATGGGCCATGACATTTTCAACGCTAATGGAAGACAACTTTCTGTCCTTAGCCTGAAGCACCACATTGTATTCCGAATCAATGGGATAGGGAGCAAACCTTTGGGGATCCGTCGATCCAAACAGTGCGATGACAGGGGTTAATAATGCTGCTGCCAAATGTATGGGGGCACTATCATTTGCAATCACCAGCGTAGAATTCTGTACCAAATAAATGAGATCATCCATCGATGTTCGTGCAGATAGATTATGGACATTTGGCAATGTAGACGTCACATTGATCCATTGCTGTGCCAGGACAACAATTCGCATGGCGGGCAATTTTTCGCCCAATGCATCTGCCAACAGGTTAAAATATGGCCATTCCTTCTTTTTCTGCCTGCTTTCTGGAAATAGCAAAATCAGTTTACATTTCTCATGCCTATCGTTGAAAAAAATGTCCTTTGCCATGTTGCTTGGGGATGTTGAAAATTTTAATTCCCCTTGTAGTTTTGCTTCCAAACCTAGTTCCGGCAAAAATTGCAATAAAATATCCAGAGCATGTCGTTTCCCCACCTGGGGATATGGGATTTTTCTGTTGTATGCCATCCACGCAAACTCCCTGGCATCCGATCGTCCAACTTTTCTGTCAGAACGCGAAAAATATGTTATTATACCACTGCGTGCTAGACCTTGCATATCGAACACATAGTCATAATGCTGTTTCCTAATCTTCGACGTGAGGTCTATAAATTTTCGAAGACCCTGCCTCCGGTAAAACACGAAAATTTTATCGACCAATCTGGAAGATTTCACCACATCGATGAAACAATCCCGCACTACCCAGTCGATTGATATATTTGGTAGGCACTTTTTTATGGTTGCAGTTACTTGTAACCCATGGATAATATCGCCCAGGCTGGATGGTTTTACTATCAGAATGTTTACCTGCTGCGACATGAACCACTCTATTCTGATTTTAACGAGCGATTGAGCAAACCTTCTATGCACTTTTGAAGAGGTACATCTAGGTACAAGGCGGAATAAATTGCCGATATGATCGGAGCATTTATGTTCTTTTTTTCACAAATGAAATAAAAGGCTTTCACGGTCTTATATCCTTCAACAACAGCCTTTTGGGTCGCAAAAATTTCATCTACGGTTTCTCCCTTGCCTAACCTTTCACCAAATGTACGATTTCTACTCCATGCCCCCATACATGTGGCGATGAAATCGCCAAATCCACTCAAGCCGTAGAAAGTTTCCGTTTGTCCTCCGAGGGAGGTGCCGATTGTCACCAATTCTTTCAATGCCCTGGTTAAATAGGCGGCCTTAGCATTGTCACCAAACCCTAGGCCATCGCAGATACCTGCTCCGATCGCATAGACATTTTTTAGACATCCCCCCAATTCGGCTCCCTTTACATCTCTACCACTATAAATTCGTATCCGTTCAGAATTTAATGCTTTTTGTACCTCATAGATATTTTTCGAGTTCGTAGCTAAAACCATGGCTGCATGTTTTCCTTCCGCCACTTCTTTCGCATTTGTCGGACCTGCAAGCACACCATGCTCGAAATTTGGCAACATTCTTGCAATTAAATCGGAAGCTGTTTCCGAATTTTCATTTTGTATACCTTTGCATAGAGAAATAAGCAAGGGGAGCTTGCTTACACCTTCCGATGCTCGACTCAAGCTTAGGCAAAGATCTTCCATTCCCACTGCTGGACATGCTAAAAATGCCAAATCCGTATTTTGTATATCGATATCTGTGGTTATGTTTATTCCATCCGGAAATTTGACTCCGGGGAGAAAATCAACATTCTCTCGGAACTTTATCATCTTATCTGCCTGTTCCTCAAACTTAGGGACCAAGACAACATCATGGCCAATTGTTTTGCAATAGCAAGCCATGGCTGTCCCCCAGGCTCCAGCACCAAATATTGAAATTTTCATACCAACATTTATTTAATTTCTATTCCACCACGTCCAGGCTGAGGATATAACTGTTCTCCGTCTGACTGTTTAATCAGTAAAAATTCACCATTATCGTAGAAGACTTGGACGGGATCCGAATAAGCTATTTTTTTTACTTCACCCGATTCCAAATTGCCCACAAAAATTTTCTCCCCAGATGCTTTGGAACGCACAACAACTTTCACATTCCCCGTAGGAATCAATGATAATACAGACTGATTTGTTGTGTCTAGTATCTTGCCAGCTCGTTTGGATTGAATTCTGGCATGTCCTGCTTTGGAGGAAAATGCTTTTGGGAAAACCATGAATATCAAAATAACGACCAGCAAACCGAATGTTATCTTGATAAAATGCCTGTGTTGAGCAATGGTTTTAATCTTTTCCCTAAGCTGTTTAAATTTTTTTGCAAAGGGAATCGTATCGTTTATTCCCGAATTCGATCCGTCTTCCCGTTCTTTTTCGTTGGCAATTAGTGTATTGTACGCAACCTTTTTAACACATTTGGAATGTAAAACCTCAAATTCCTCTATGGGACAATTTACCATAACAGCATCGACATTCAATTTTAAGTACCTAGCATAAATTTTGATAAATCCTCGCAGGTAAATGTCAGGTAAATTGAAATCATATTCTCCGCTTTCTATGCCGGCGAGATGTTCCAATTTAATTTTCGTTTCTTCGGAAGCTTTTCCAATGTAACACCTCGTGCATTTCTGGCCTCGACAAACTGTTGCCCAAATTCTTTACTCATGGATTGAACAATACCCTTAGGAAAAATTTTTTCAACGGCAATCTAAAGTTTTTGGATTAATCAAAATATGGAAAATCTTTCCGTTAGTAGCGAAAATTTCTGCAAAAAATTTTTTCAAGGTGGAATAAAGTTAAGATTATTTTATAATGATCTCTCCATTAAAAGTTTCTATACATTGTCCACATTGTAATGTGAATAACTTGTTAATTTCTTCTTCTTGATTTTCTTTCGTCCAAGCGAATTATCACAACGATGTTTAAATTTTATTGGGAATTGGTTTGCAGGCTTTGTCGATTAAATTGGCATGAACAAAGGGGTTTAACCTTTTGTCTAGACAAAAGCATGTCGAAAATTAGCTTTGCTTTTCCAAAAAAAATTTTTAGCAGAGAGCTGAAATTTATGCCCATAATTTTGTGAACAACTTTTAACCACTTCCCAATATATGAATGCAAATCTTACCACAAATTCTACGCTCTGGAAAGTTGTTCGTGATAATCTTAGGAAAGTATTTCCCCATGACGTTTTTCGTTCGTGGTTCGAGCCATTGTATGTTGTCGAAGAAACACCAAGTGCTATTGTTTTTGGGGTAATGAATGATTTCACCGCCATTTGGTTGCAGGAAAATTATCTAGACATAATGGCAAAAAATTTATGCCGAGAAGCGGGGCGTGACATGAAAATTTTATTTCGTGTACAGGACAAAGAACTGCAAGTTCCCCAAGAAATTTCCAGCATATCTCAAAAACAGAAAAAAAATATGTCGGGTGCTCAAAACAACGGGACAATGCCCATTACACTCAACAAACAAAATACATTTGAAAATTTCGTCGTAGGATCTGGAAATCAAATGGCTCACGCAGCTTGTACGGCCGTTGTCAATACCCCTGGACGTGCTTACAATCCGCTGTTTCTATATGGGGACACGGGGCTCGGGAAAACCCATCTGATGCAAGCGGTGGCACATAGTGTTTTGAACAAGTATAAAAGGATAAATGTGGTCTATACGTCCACCGAAAAGTTTACCAACGAATTTATTTTCGAACTGCAAAAAAATAATCTGGGTGCGTTTAGGAAAAAGTATCGCTACGTGGATGTTTTACTGATCGACGATGTGCACTTTCTATCCGGGAAAGAACGCATACAGGAAGAATTTTTCCATACTTTTAACGAATTATTTGAAGCACAAAAGCAAATTATTCTGAGCAGCGATCGTCCAGCATCCGAAATAGCCAGGCTAGAAAATCGATTGGTTTCCCGGTTTCAGTGGGGATTAGTGGCTGACATTCAGGCACCTGATTTGGAAACCAGGATTGCAATTCTTGATAAAAAAGCGACCGCCATGCACCTTGAACTTCCCCATGATATAATTGAGATGTTGGCTACCAGGGTCTCGAGCAACGTGCGAAAGCTAGAAGGAGCTTTGAATAGGATCGCCAGTTATCTTTCAATCACCAAAGCCCCAATTAATTCCGAATTGGTGGAACATATTCTGCATGACTTGTTTTTCGAAGAAAAAACCATCGAGATCACCATAGAAGCGATCCAACGAAAAGTTTGTGCCCACTACAAATTATCGCTCGACGATATTACGGGGAAAAAGCGGCCGGCCAATATTGCATTCCCCAGACAAATTGCGATGTATCTATGCAGACTAATGACGAACCGTTCGTTGGTAGACATCGGAGGTGAGTTTGGAGGGAGGGATCACGGCACGGTTATCCATGCGTGCAAAACCGTTGAAAGTGCCATGGAACATGACGTTTCTGTGAAGCGTACCATAGAAAATTTACAAAAAATGATAAGGCAAAGCCCCTAGGGTCAGGACTTAGTCTCCCACGGGGTACAAATTATTTCTTGCAACTTTTGCAATATTTTCTCGCAAAAATTGTAAGAAACACTACATTTATTCTGCACATGGATACACTCCAAGAAAGTATTGCAAATTTGCGCCAGCAGGTTAATACATCGGGAAGCGGAAAGTCTGCTGAGACAACTGTAACGGTAAACGGCAGAGCATGTACACTTAAGGCAGAGGCCAAAACATTTCTTTGGTTTAAATGGACGCAAATTACAATCAATACTTCACTAAGCGATCGGACCTGTGAAGTAGCCAAATTTTCTTACAATAGGGGCAAAGATCTTGCGAATAAAATTGAAGAGATAAAAACTAAATTAAATACATTCGAAGAGGGGCAAAAATCTAGTGTAGATGAATCTGAAGGTCCAGAGACGGCAGAAGAAGCCTCATTGGAGGCTGGAGAATGGGATGAGCTCAATATTGATAATAAAAAGGTCAAGGATGAAGCTGGTTCCGGAACCCCCGTTGCCAAAACAGCAACACCCCAGGTGAGCAGTGAACCCCCTGCAAAGCCAGCATCCCCGGAAATTGCCAGATATATTCAACAAATTGTCGATTGTAAAACAATATCCTATAGTATCTCTAGGAATAAGTCGAATGATTTTCAGGAAGTTAATGCACTTCTAGATAATATAGAAAATTTTGTACAAGAAAATCGCAATAATTTGTCTGAAGAGGATATGGTAAATCTGAAGTCAGCATTGCAGGGATTGCTTAATAAGCTGCTTTTAAATACGGGGGATCGGTTTGGCACTCGTTCAATAAAGGAAACTGCGGATAGTGGCGATAAAGACTGTTCCAGCATTATGACCAGGGTGAAATCCATTGAAACACAGCTCGACGCTAAGTTAAAAGAGAAT
>JAITET010000039.1 GCA_031281895.1 Puniceicoccales bacterium
ATGCTATGAAGGCAACCGTACAGAATGTCAGGTAGTTGAATTTTAATTGAATTCTTTTCACCTCAGAAAACGCAAATCCTCCTCGGATTTGCGTTTTGCATTTTTCCAGTCTATCTAGGCATACAGTCCCATATTGTAATGGAGAGAATTAATTCTGAATGAATCGGGATTATTTTTCCAAGAATTAATAATAAATTCGCAGGGTGTCAGGCCATTATTCGATTTAAGCCTTTTGGCAAAGTGGTATATAATTACACGAATCCAAAAAAAGAAGACCCAAATCGAGGGCAATAATAGCCGCACAAATGTGCAGAATAAGCGGATTGGATGGAATAGGAAAGTGTTTCGCCGAGAAAATTTTTAAATTTTCCGCCCATAGTTTCCACGATCGACCGTTTTTTTAGGAATCTTTTTTCTTCCCAGGAATTTGGAGCCATGTTTTGGCGATGATTGGCAATGGACCGTATACCCTTTTAGCCAGAGAATCTCCTGGGGTAGTAGAAATGTATCCGTCATCGCCGGTCACAGTCCCTGTGCAGCCAGCGAGCACTTCTTCTCCGCAGGAAACGTCGTGTAAATTCCCTGGTTTTATTTTGAAATTCGCGTTAACTTATTCCCATAGTTCGGGTCGCTGCCACACCTAACATTCCACCACCAAACATACCAGCCGCTCTAATAAGAGTTTGCATAATCCCAGCATCTTGTGTTTGACTTCGAAGGCTATCGATGGCATCTTGGGCTCTTCGTATTGTTCGTTCTTGAGTAAAAATCGTTGCCCGTTGTTCCTGGATACGTTGTGCTTGGGTCTGGGACTGGGCTTGCAATGTTTCGTTGGACGAGGTCAACGATTGAACCTTTGCCTCTAATTCTGAGAACCGAGCCTCAACATTCCGCAGACTTTCTTCCAATGTACCTTTTTCTTTGGTTAGCTCACTCAGGGATTGTTGTTCTTTCTCAATTTCAGCTGTCAATGTTTGTATTTGCTCTTCATTGGTTGTCTTCACCTGTGCTAATGTTGCTTCGTATTCTGTTTTGAGGCGTTCAATTTCCTGTTCCTTTTGCCGAATTTCGCCATTGGCTTTCTCTAAATTCTGACTTGCTTTTTGCTGTTCCGATGTTAGCTCATTAAGTTGAGTTTCTGCTGCTTGCCTGCTGCTTGCTATTGCTGTTTGAGCTTCTATAATTCTTTCTGTAAGTCCGAAATTTAGTTCTCTCATTAGACTATATGCTTTTTGGGAGGCCTGTTGTATTTTCTGTAACTCTTGGACAAGTTCACCCTCTGCAATGAGCTTTTTAAGTTTTTCAGAATTTGTTATTTCCACACTCGAACTAATCACCACTGCTAATTCGTTTTGGACTTCCGATATTTTCGCTTGGGCCCAACCCAGTGCGTCGGTCAATTTCTGTTCTCCATCCGCAATGTTTTTCACATTTTTCAAAATATTCTTAACATTTTCCGTTTGCGCACCTAAACTTTGCTCCAAATTCCGGATCAGGTCTTTTTGAGACGTAAAAACTGAAACAAGATAAGTGTGACATTGGCCAATGTAAGTTTCTTGTTCTTTGAGTTGTGCCTCTTGTTGTGCAATTAATCGTTTTTGTTCTTCCGATTGTTGTTCTTGCAACTCTTTAAGATGTTGTTCCCGGGCAAGGGTTTCTCTGGCTGTTGAAAGTTCGTCTTGTGCCGTTGTCAATATTTTCTGTACATCACCTATTATCACTTTTTGTTCATCTAGCGTTGCCTTTTGTTGTTGATTAAGCTCAAGCAATTCAGCATTTTGTCTCCCTAACTCTTGATTGGCAGATCCTATTTCTGTTCCAGCTTGTTTAGCTGTTTCTAAATCCTCTCTCATTATTTCTAACCTAGCCCGTGATATGGCCAGGCTTACTAAAGCAGCTACACCCACAATGGCACTTATTCCAATTGTAGGGAAAAGATGAAGTACCACAAAACAGGACCCAGCCACGATACAAGCGGGTTTTACAGTGCCTTTTAAATTGCGGACAAATTTTGGGAAAAATCGAATATCTACTCCAAAAAATCTGAGAGCTGTTGTTACTTTACTTTCTATGTCTTTAAGTAGATTGACCATGGATGCATTTGGATTTTTTGCCGCCCGGTCAACCGCGAATATGGGGATGCTTGAATCACTTTGATGAGGAACTTGTCCATGGGGAAATGCTTGTAAACCTGGTGATGGATTCATACGCTTATCCTTTGCTATAAATATTTGTCAAAACGGAACATTAGTGTAAAATACTAACATTATATGTCAAAAGAAATTGTTCAAATTTTTTAAAAAAAGTAAAATAATTATTCCAATTGCCGTTGAATTTAATGCAAAGGAGGTTTTTACCAATTTTCAAAACTCCCAGAATAATTGGGCGAAGGGAAAGGAAAAACGAAAAAGATAGAAACGTTAATCGACCGTTTTCAGGGAGGGATAAAGATTTTGTGACAGGCGTTAAAAAAACCTTGCGAGGAGGTTTGTTTTTAATAGGTATCCGGCCAGATTTTCTTGGATAATTTGGATAAAAGAGAAAAATATGCTAGAGTTGGACATAAAGCCTTTCGATCCTCTTGTTTCGCTGCTATTTGGGAAGCAATATAGCCTGTACGAAAGATGCATGTGGGGTTTCGTTACGGCTTTCGTCGTGGCATTGATAATAGGTAAGTCCATAATAAGGACGCTTTTAAAACACCAAGTGCGTCAAGTCTTTCGGACCAAACAACAGGTGAGAGACTTGGCAATTTTACATGATCACAAAAATGGGATTCCCACCATGGGGGGCATCATAATTGCACTGGCTTCATTCGCGGCGATTGCTGTTTGGGCGTCTTTTAACGATTTGGTCATTACATCCCTGTTGGTTTATTTTCTCTGTTCTCTGTTGGGGGCAGCCGATGATATTTTAAAAATCATAAAAGGAAATTCGAAGGGAGTAACATCTAGACAAAAACTATGCGTGCAGGCGTTAATAACTGGTTTTATTTTCTACGTAGCGTCTCAAAATCCGCCCATTAATAATCTTTTGACGCACGTGCATTGGAAATGGTTTTATGACTATTTTGTTGATCCGCAAATTGCCATGGCGGTAATAGTTGTTTTCTATTTTTGCGTCATTGCCGGAACGAGTAATGCAGTAAATTTAACCGATGGGATTGATGGGCTAGCCATTGTAAACATAGCTCTATGTTTTGTGTCCCTTGCCGTATGTGCCTTCTATTCGAGCAACGCAAGCATTACCAGGGAAACAATGCTATCATATATTGCTGGTTCTACGGAATTGGCAGTTTTATGCACATGTTTTGCGGGAGGATGTTTTGGCTTTGGTATTTTTAATATACATCCAGCTTCTGTTTTTATGGGAGACATAGGTTCCATTGGTCTCGGAGGACTATTGGCCATAGTCGCTTGTTTGCTACGATTACCGTTCATTTTACTGGCCGTGGGGATAATTTTTGTAATCGAAGCACTCTCCGTCATTCTACAGGTAACCTCAAAAAAAGTTTTTAAGCGAAAAGTATTCCTGATGGCCCCGCTGCATCATCACTTCGAATTAAAAGGATTTCTAGAAAGTGAAATCGTTAAAGCTGCGTTTTGTCTGCAGGTTATCTGCATATTAATAACCCTATTTGTCGTATTTTATGGATATGCTGGATGTCATTAATTCTCCAGGAACGGTCGGTATTTTGGGGGATGGAGTGACCGGGAAAGCGGTGGTACGATTTTGTGGAAAGCGGAGAATTCCGTATAAAATTTTTGACGAATCGGGACCGGGAAAAGAACAATTTTCAAAGGAGGAAGCGAAGAAGTATCGTCTAATTGTTAGAAGTCCCAGTTTTACACTTTCCCATGGATGGACAAAATTGGCAATGGCTGCGGGATGTTGTTGTGTAAGTGAATTGGATCTAGCATCATGCTTTTGGCAGGGAAAGATTGTGGCAATTACTGGAACAAACGGGAAAACAACGACCACAGAATTTGTTGCTCATGCACTGCAAACTCATGGGCAAAGAGCAGTCACATGTGGGAATATAGGAAGACCGTTCATAGAAATAGTAGATTCTGATATCAATGAACATGACGCCTGGGCTGTCGTAGAGGTGAGCTCGTTTCAAATGGACGGGGGAACATTGTTTAGACCAGATTATGTCCTATGGACAAATTTTGCAAATGATCATCTGGACGTTCATGCAGGGATAAGGGAATACTTTAATTGTAAGGCAAATTTGCTTAGAAGTGCTAAGATGCCCAATGGTCCTCAAAAGCACTGTTTTGTCGGCCAAAGCGTACATGATTTTTGTAAAAACTTACAAGTTACAGACGTCTCGGGGAAATATATCATTTGTTCGCAATTTGACTTACTGCCTCCAGAGTCGGCACTAAATATTAGAACACAGCAAGAGAATTTTGCATTGGTCCAAAAGTTTTGGACCTGCAATGATTTTCCAATTGGATGCCTACAAGAAGCCGCTCTGACATTTAAAATCCCTCCCCATCGCCTCCAAATAGTTGCCAAAATCAAACGGCGTGATAGCCGGACAGGAAAAGAAAAGGAGGTGGAATTTTGGAACGATTCAAAGGCGACCAATTTTCATGCATTGAATGCCGCATTGGCATCGTTCAACAAAAAAGTTATCCTGATAGCCGGTGGAAAATCAAAGGATGAACCCCTTGAAAAGTTTCAGGAAATCGTGGTAGGACGGGTTAAATCCCTATTGTTGATGGGGGAAACGGGTAAAGTTTTATATCAAGCTCTGGATGCGAATTTAATCAAAAACTTGGAGGTGGCGTATAAGTTTTTTCCAAACGATGGAAATTTGGAGAAACTAATGGTCGACATTGTCAAGTATGCCTTCACCATAGCTGAAGAAGGAGATGTGGTGCTGTTAAGTCCAGGATTTTCAAGCCTCGATTGGTTTAAAGATTACGCAGAGAGAGGAAAATTTTTTGAAAATGGAGTTTTATGTTTGAATTTACAAAATAAATGACAACTATACGTAGAGAAATCTTATAATATGAAATTGCAAAATGTGTTAATTGTATATATTTTTACACCATTCGCATTGCTGATAACCGGGTGTTCCATCTTTGATGGTGCTAATGGAAAAAAATACAACAATGTTGCCTATTCTATCGCACCTGAAATAGCTTTTGATGGAGCAAGTGCAAGGAAAAAACCTACACAACCGAAGCAATCATTTGAAGAAACAGGGATGGACAGTCGCTTTTTTAGAGACATCAACGCGCTTGACCCGGTTTATGAAGTTTATATTGTCCAAAAGGGAGATACAATCTATGGGATTGCCAGGAAGGTGAAAATGTCACCGGCAACACTTATGGCTATCAATGGCCTAAATAAAGATAGCAAACTGATAGTGGGTCAACGATTGAAGATTGAGAATGGTAAAGCTTCCAGATGGCCATCGTCGGTTACATCAGCGAAAACGACCATTTACACTGTCCAAGCGGGAGATTCTTTATCCAAGATAGCCCACACGTATGGTGTTACGATAAAATCGTTAAAAGCAATAAATAATTTATCCTCCGATAAATTGGTGATAGGGCAGAAGCTGACTATTCCAGAGTCTATGGTTAAAGATTTTAATGCCAATGGTTCAGCAAAAATCCAAAGAGTGTTGGATAGTGATGGTAGGTATACGATAAAGCCAGGAGACAATTTGACCTTGATCGCAAAACATTTCAACGTAAAGCAGTCCGCTTTACAGGAGGCTAATAACATAAACAATCCGAATAAATTGTGCGTTGGGCAAAAATTAATCATTCCCGACAAAACAGCCATTGCTTCGGGCAAGGCGAGTAACGTAAAAGATAGGAGAGATAATGCTCTAACTCTCCAACCGCAGAACACACCTAAAACTTCATCGGGTGATTTATATGTGATAAAAAGCGGCGACACCGTCGATAAAATCGCCCGTGATTTGGAAGTAGAAAAAGCGGACTTGATAAAATTAAATAACCTTGGGAACAATCCTTCATTGCAGGAAGGTAAGAAGCTTTTAATTCCACAAAAAAAAGCAGTAGTTGAGCCTAAGACTCCAGTTCCCCATCCTTCCGATTCAAAAGGTGAAGATTTTTTTGAAAACTTTGAAGAGATTCCTGTCATTGAGATCAAAGATTAGTCTTTGCTATGATTTTGGAAAAATTGGAAGCATATTATGATTACTTCAGCCAGCGTAAAGCTGGCTGGTTTATTTTACTGTGTGTTGGACTACTAATTGGGCTTGGGCTCATTGTTTTATCGAGTGCCAGTTTGTCATTTATCAAATCGGAAAATCATTTTCATAAACAATTGCTTTGGTGTGTCCTTGGTGTTCTATTTTTTTTTATTGGATGCTTCGTTGACTTAAAATTTTTGAAAAAACATTGTTCATGGATTTTAATACTTTTTGTCGTTGCTCTGGTTATCGTGTTAATTCCAGGCATTGGGAAAATGGTCAATGGATCAAGGCGATGGATAGCCATGGGGGGGTTCAATATCCAAGTTTCAGAATTTGCCAAGGTTTCCATAATACTCTGGTTGGCACAATATTTAAACAAGAGCGAAAGCAATCGGTCAAGTTTTAGGATTGGCTTTTTGATCCCTTTGCTGGTAGTTGCTAGCATATGCGGTCTGATATTTCTAGAACCCGACTATGGCACGGCGATGTTGATCGGAGCGGTGACGATAACTCTATTATTTTTAGCAGGAGCTCGGTTATTGTACATATGGTTTGCCATGGCTGGTGGGTTATTGGCCATCTCAATTTTAATATATCTGAATCCTACCCGAATGGGTCGAATAGTTGCATTTCTCGACGTTGAAAACAACAAATTGTCGGGTGCATACCAACTCTGGCAGGGGATGCTTGGTTTTGCTTCCGGTGGGTTGTACGGAAGAGGACTAGGACAAGGTCGCCAGCAACTGGTTTACTTGCCAGAAGCCCATACGGATTTTATTTTTTCAATATTCAGCGAGGAGCTGGGCAGCCTAACTGCCATTTCAGTATTGGCAATATATTTAACACTTTTCTTAACCATCGCACATTCTGCGAAAAAACTTCATAGTAATTTTGCCAGATTTTTGTCCTATGGCATAGCCCTGACCATAATTTACCAAGTGATAATCAATGTTGGCGTTGTTACCGGTTTACTTCCGACAAAGGGCATGGGACTTCCTTTCATAAGCTATGGGGGGTCTAACCTGGTATTACTTTCCTTCATGATTGGACTTTTACTTAACTGTTTCAGTGAAGACCAAAAGGAATGGGACTGTCGCAATTCGAAGGAGGAGCAACTGCAAAAATCAACCAAAAGGCAACTTAGTAATCTTTTTTCGCACTAATGCCGACTACATCTGCGACATGAAGGGTTTCAAAAAAAATAATTCCAAGATGAAAATTTTTCTTGCATTGCTATAAATTTCGTATAACCCTCTGCTTTCCATCAAGGTTTGCCTTGTTGGAGAATTTTTACCAACATTTAATTAGATAGAAAATATGCCAAGATCAAAAAAGGTAGTTTCACCTCGTACACACGTAGATCCACTTCCTGCAAAGAAGGAAGTGGAAAGTATGGAAACAGCAAAAGAAACAGCAAGAACTGAATCAATTCCAGGTCATCAAATTTCCCTTCCGGATCAATCCGTAGAGCCTCTTATTTTCAGGATACAAGGAATAGAAGAAGAGGAACTGCTTCAAAGGGAAGCTCGTCTTGTTAAAATAGGCCTTTCTCCTCAAGAATCGCCGGAGGTTGCAAATCTCAAATATGTAGAATTCTTGGATGATCTGTGGGTTCAAGCAAAAAGAATTGTTGCCCAATCAAAGGATCATATGGCAGCAGAGATACAAAAACAAGGAAGAACATTTTCTAAATCCGATGCGACGAAAATGATATTTGCATATCTTTTGACACAATATGTTTTGAATCTCAAATGTGTTTCGTTTAACACTGACTCAGGATTGCGTTTTCTCCCAATTGAAGCTCTGGAAATTGAAAATTTAATGGAAAATGTGGAGATAGTACGGAATTATATATTAATGGAAAGGCAATCACTTATGAATGACCAATTGGAGGATTTTGTGTGGGAAGCAAATAGGATAAAGGTAAAAATGCCAGCCAATGAGGAAGGCACTGAAGAGACGGAAATAGAGGCACGTGTATATAATGCTCGTTGGTGTGACGGAAAAATAGTTCTGCTTTCAAGTGAGCTAAAGCGTGTAATAGAGCTCTGCGCAGATCAGTACAAAACGTATCGAAAAGTACGGCAAATACAGGAAAATGCCGCCATATTCGATAGGTTCATGGGTAATCCTTAATTGCTGTAGGTCACGCAGTGATCCCAGGGTCCCATCGAAGCCATAGATTTGTATAGTTGTTGTACGGAAGAGTGGCATTTGGAAGGTGGTATGGGGGTAATTATGTGGTTTTAATATTAAAAAAATAGGGCCTGCTTTGAAAGCAAGTTTGTCCTTCAAAAAAAGAATGAAGAGATTATTTCGGATTCGAAAAGCAAAATTTGAGGAATGTAATAGATGAGTATGCATAATTCCAGTGTAGCTAGAAGGAAGTACTTCTATGTCGATGAAACTAGTGGTAATATGGTATATTTTGAGGCTTCTAGTGATAATGAAGGAGCCAAGGATCGGGTGATACGGTCGTTACGATATAGGAAAGCCGATACCCAGCTTGGGAACCGAGTACAGTCTACGCCTTTGGATCAGCGTGAAATAATTGAACTCTATGATCTTACCATGGAAGGATTTGAAAGAACTCACAAAATTCTAAGGCAAAATGTTAATTATAATTTTTTGCGCCAAATTTCTGATTTGGGTCAACTTCCTGATCCTTCGGCTCCTTCGATTGGTAGGCTATTAGAGAAAATCAGAAACGAGCGTATATTTTATTATGAGAAAAGATATTCTGAAGATCCAGAATGGCAGGTTTGCAAGGAGGTAAGTGCGTTTGTAGACCATCTTTTGCGTAAAAGAAATGAAAAAATTAAGCAAGAGATCGTAGCCATTGCCCAAAGGGAAGGATTTATGAGGCCAAAATCAATCTTCAGGTCAATATTATCATGGTTTTAACCTGATTCGGTTATATTCCGGTCGATGATGATGATTACGACGATAACGACGATTACTATTATGGTGATGAAAGTTAGCGTTCAGGCTACCTCAAAATAGGCAAATTCGCCGATGAAATTTTAATAGAGCAACAGATGGATTTGGATGAAGAAAAAATGATGAATTCAAGATGAAAAAAATGGATAAAAAAATGGATAAGAGGTTTAGTTCAAAAATGAAAGAGTTTCAGGTTTTTGTGATAATTGTAGTTGCCATAGGCGAGGTATTATTTTCTGGAAGTACTTTGCGAGG
>JAITET010000057.1 GCA_031281895.1 Puniceicoccales bacterium
ACAACATCTGCAAACATTTACTAATGCATACAACTTTGCTAAAAGGCTTAAGTCTATTAATGGCCTAACTCCCTACGATTTTATCATTCATTCTTGGAAAAATAATCCCGATTCTTTCATAATTAATCCTCTCCATTACAATGCGGGACTATACATCTAGAGGGTGTCGTCAAATATAGAATAGACAATAAGGGGAAAAAGATAATAGAAGGAGAATGGAGATAAAAGCACATAGGAGACATGACATATCGGATAAACTATGGAATAAAATGGAGAGGTTGTTGCCTGGAGTAAAAAGGAAAAGTTGGCAGGCATGGCAGAGATAATCGACAGTTCATAAACGCAATATTTTGGATATTGCGGACTGGAGCACCGTGGAGAGATCTTCCCCCGGACCTTGGAGATTGGAAAAATACCCACCGCAGATTCAGTCGCTGGAGAGACAGAGGTGTATGGGAGAAGTTGGTCGACAGTTTGTGTGGAGAACCGGATCTGGAGTGGGTGATGATTGATTCCATGCACGTCAAAGTTCACCAGCATGGAACAGGAGCAAAGGGAGGCAACCAGGCCATGGCCCGCACAAAAGATGGCTCAACACGAAACTTCATCTGGCCGTGGATAAAACTGGTCATCCGCTCAGAATCATTGCAACTGAAGGTACAGAATCGGATTGCAAACGGGCATTGGAGTTAACTTCATCCCTAGACTCCAGATATGTTCTCGCCGATAAAGCCTACGATTCCGACGATATCATCCTTTCCCTTTTCTCTCGCGGCATCGTTCCTCTGATCCCTCCCAAGATCAACAGAAAATTTCAACGCCATTATGACAAAAATATCTACAAAAAACGACACCTCATTGAAAACTCCTTCCTCAAGGTTAAGGTATGGCGTTCTCTCGCCACTAGGTATTTTAAAAACATTCGTTCGTCTCCGCTTTCCATGTTCGCTCCATCTCTCTATTCGCTGCTTAATTTGACGACACACTCTAAATCGATTAATGGCCTGACACCCTATGATTTTATCATTCATTCTTGGAAAAATAATCCTGTTCCTTTCATAATTAATCCTCTCCATTACAATGCGGGACTATACACCTAGGTGATTTTTGTTCCCCTTGATAGGAAAGCTATAATGTTTTTGTCATTCGAAGACATTAAAAGTTCATGGGGCGTTCCCATTGCTGTAATTGTTTTCGATTCAATATCCAGGTAGATAGCTCGAGTTCCAATTGCGAAAATACTCGCAAGGTCATGGGTAACAATAACAACCGTAATTCCAAAACTTTCCTTAAGCTCTAGGATTAAATCATCCAGCCGTTTTGCAGAGACAGAATCAAGGCCGGCCGATGGTTCGTCGAAAAATAATATTTCCGGGTCAAGGGCTATGGCCCTTGCTAAGCCGGCACGTTTTTGCATACCACCGGAAATCTGTGATGGATAGAAATTTTCAAATCCTTTGAGCCCAACCAATGACAGTTTCAGGGCGACGATTTCTTCGATTTCTTTCCCGTTCAAAGATGTATATGTTTCCAGTGGCAGTGCCACATTTTCTGCCAAAGTCATAGAACTCCACAGCGCACCACCCTGGTATAGTACCCCTATTTTTTCCCCATAAAAACCCGGGAGATTGATCATGGAATTGATATCTTTGCCATCGTAGAAAATTTTTTTGTGACTAACGGGCTTAAGTCCAAGCAAGTATTTTAACAGTGTACTCTTGCCACACCCACTTTGACCGATTATCAGGAAAATTTCCCCTTGCTGCACATCGAATGAAAGATTTCGCATGACCACATAATTGTCGTAGTCCATATTTAGATTTTTGACTGATACTTTTGGCATCATTACATTCCAAGCAAAGAAAATATTACCGCAAAAATTGCGTCCATTATGATTATAGCTGTGATACTTGTTACAACAGCTGTCGTTGTTGTCAATCCAACATCCTCGGCACTATGTCTACATTGAAGTCCTTTCTGACATCCAATTGCCGCAATAAAAAATCCAAAAAAGCAACTTTTGACTATCCCGACGAAAAAATCATTTAGGCAAACGGCTTTTGCCGTTTGTGTACAATAGCGAACAATGGTCAAATCCGTTGCAGATACTGCAGTACATAGCCCTCCCAGGATCCCTATGAAGGAGGAAAATATGCATAGCAAAGGCATCATCAATGTTAATGCTATGACTCGTGGCAAAGCGAGAAAATTTATGATAGAAAATCCTGCCGTTTGCAGTGCATCGACTTCGTCATTGACCATCATCGTCCCTATGGTCGCAGCGAATGCTGCCCCCGTACGACCAGACATTATAATACCGGTCATAATGCATCCCATTTCGCGCATCATGGCAATTCCAACCAGGTCTGCCACGTAAATATTTGCCCCAAATTGCGATAGTTGCAAAACGCTGACAAACGCTATTATGAGACCCACCAGAAAACTTATCAAAAAAACAATGGGTAACGCTTTTACTCCAACATCTTGTAACATCAGGGCAAATTCTCGGCTACGAATTTTTACCTTGCCCCTCACAAAAAATACTATTCCTGTCAATAACTTTCCTACAAAACCTAGAAAGGTTTTTAGGCTAAAAAAAACTAACAACCCAACACGGCCAACAAATTCAAAAATCGTAGGTTTCCTTTGGCTAACAGGCGATGTGGTTCTGACAGGAGAAGTTTTAGATAGTTCTATCAGTCTGCGTATACCCGTGGGGACGTTATCTATGTCAATGGTTAAATTTTTAGATTTACAGGAATCTAAAATGCGTATTAAAAAGTTGATCAAGGCGGAATCCCAACTCTTTAAATCTACGAATTTTAGATCAACTCTTTGAATGGAAGGTTTTGATAATATTGTTTCAATGAATTCCTCGGCGTGGGGATGTTTTTCATAGATGCTCCAGGTACCAGAAATAGAAATAATGGCGATAGTTTCGTTTCCTAGTTTTAACTCGGCAATTCCTGTCATATCTTTTAAAAGAAACCTTTTTCCTGAGGAAAACAACTCCTAGATGGGGAGTAAAATCTCCTAACAATTCCCAATAAAAATATACAAGTATTATGCAAAAAGCAATTTAAAAAGAAGGAAGCAAAGTCCCATTTAAATGAAGTAAAATGCTGATTCTATGAAGAATTATCGTGCCAATCTTTTCGGCCGCCATGTCTATTTTTAGACTTGACATCAAAGATAATATTTAATTTTCTCGGAAATTTCAATGAATGTTCTAAGTTATGTTAAATCATTGAGCAGGCAAAAAGTTACCATACATCGAAGGAGACCATGAAAAAATCCGAAACGATAAAAATTGTTTTATTCCTGATTTTATTTGTTGTCCCAACGTGTGTATACTGTTTCAGCGAAATGCAAAAAGGGGACATTTTCCAGGTAAAAAAAAATCACTATGTTCCAATATTTAACGATGATGTTACAAATTTGACCCATAAAAGTGGTCCCAGAGGAAGCTGTTGCGATACTCTTGATATCGTACTGCTGCCATTGTCTACGATCCGGATCGTAGAGATGGGGGAAAGTGAAAATATCGAGGTTGAATATTGTGTAAGCGAAACAATCCGGGGAATAGGATTTACCCATGTAAATTTTATTAGAAATTCGATGACTCCGTTAAAAGGTGAATTTTGGAAGGTAGCATTGCAAAACAAACGTTATCCGTTGAGCCTACGAGAGTTCCGGAAGGCATGTTACAGATGTGTAAGCGAGAAAACTCCATACTGTATTGGAGCGAGTAATTTTGACAAGATCGATCTAAATGAAATGTATTCATTTAGTAAAAGAAAAAACGATTCTTTACAAAGTGAAGAATATAAACTCTGTGGATTCGATGGATTTGGATTTCTATATTTTGTGTCAAACGGAACTTTGGGGCGTGAGTCAGACGATTTAAGCACAATGGGAGAAAAGCTATTCGTATTCAATACCAAAAGAGAATACTCTTTCAGAGAGAAAAAATCAGTTTTAAAACTCATGCGAGATTCTGATTATATCCTTATACATCGCAAAAAAAAAGGATCCAATAGAAAATCATGGTATGTGGCAATGTCATTCAATGATGGTTTTCTAGAATTTAAGGGGAAAAAACACGGCATTGTTTTTACAGAAAAAGAATCCACTGTGAAGAGGTTAGATGTGCTATTAAAGAAAGCTCTATTGGCCGGAAGTGATTTGTTCATTATGCGTTGGCATCCTGAATTAAAGGCGATACTCGACCCAAGAGAAGCTGTCATTGATCGGAAAATGCCTTTACATTAGATATCCAGTTCCATATTATGATGGAGAGGATTAATTGTGAAAGAATCAGGATTATTTTTCCAGGAATTAAGGATAAATTCGTAGGGTGTCAGACCATTAGTCGATTTAAGCCTTTTGATAAAGTTGCATGTAATATAGTCATCTTCATGGAAAATACATGCCTTTTTTAACTACAACGACTATAGTTCCCGTGAGGAAAGATCGATCAAAAAGGTTGATGTATCGGTCGAATGCAAATTGTCCTGGAAAAATCATTATTCATTGAAAACATGACCTTGAAAGTGCACATTTCTAAGAAATTGTATAGCCGCTCTGGCCATTCCACGACCAAACAGTATGGCGGGACTAGAAAATCATTAAGCATTAATGCTTCCGTTGCTTGTTCGGATCCATCGAGGCGGTAAGCATCGATGTGTAAAAGAAAAACATTGGATGAATAGATGTTTAGAATGTTAAACGATGGGCTACGAACAGTATCGGATATGCCAAGTCCATGGGCTAGTCCACCGACAAATGTTGTTTTCCCCATACCAAGATCACCGATTAGGGCAATGGATGAGTTGTGGGGCAACAATTTGGCAAAATCTATGGCTAAATTTCGCGTATCTTTTTCAGTTTTGCAGATTATATCTATGTCAAACAGCCGAGACATGTGTATCCCAAAGTAGCCCGGTGATGGTTATTGCATTAAATAATGCATGCACCAACATCGGTTCACGTATGTCGGCACTGTGTTCATAGATTTGAATCAAGCATATGCTAAACGTAAATAGTCCAGCAAATGCCAGCAAATTCCAATGTACCAATGCAAAAATAAATGAGGTGAAGCCAGCTGCCATAAACTTACCCCTTCGCCCTTTCAACGTCCTATATATAAATCCGCGGAAAATTATTTCTTCTAAAATGGGGGCAATGGCGACTGCCGTAACCACGCGAATGACCGTCACAAAAGGATCTCTGGAGTGAGAAAATGATTGAATAATGTCTTGTGAGGTAAAATCGACAGGTATCCCCAAAGAATGTATAAGCTGCAAAAAAGCACCCCATAGGAAGTTGGTTCCCCAAAATACTGGTAGGGTCAGTCCCAGGTTATAGATTGCCGATTTCAACGTACCGATGAATGGTCCCGTCCCCTGCAAAATTTCTCTGTTAACCCCATGGAGAAATTTGATAGCTGCCCACATAAGAATTAGTGATGTTAGACATAATATTATCACGGATATGGTTTCTGTTTTTTCAAATTTTAAGGCTTTAGCAACCGACCACAGCAATATTTGGGAAGCTCCACCAAGTATCTCAAAAAAAATACCGATACGGATAAATTTCCACGTACTAATATTTAAAGCTTTTACTCCAATGTCTTCGTCGGGTTGATTATTGAGCCTATGTAACACACAGGTAATAATAAATGTTGGTATGTAGATTTTTATGAAGGATCCCATAGGCATTTAAAAAATTGCCATGGAAAGTAGTTTAGTCAAGCGTTAGTAACGGAAATAATTGGTTTGTTTAACTTGATTGCGTCCCGCATGGCACCATCGATAAACAGTGCATCGAATTTTGCAAAACGTTTGAAGTTTATCGGCGAAAGTATGGGTTGGTCCAACGATTGATCGAGCTTTTCCAGCCACTGACATACAACGCATCGCAATGCTTCCGCGATTAGGGCCCTGTCTACTCCCAAATCAAGCAATCTAGGGATTGCTCCAATGGCATCATTGGCATGCAATGTTGCTAAAACGCAATGCCCGGTAATTGCTGCCCGAATTGCAAGTTCCGCCGTTTCTTTGTCACGAATTTCACCGACAAATATTACGTCGGGGTCATGGCGTAGGAAAGCACGCAGAGCACATGAGAAAGAGAATCCGATTGTAATATTAATATTGCTTTGGGAAATTCCATCCATGCGTTGTTCGACGGGTTCTTCGCAGGTCAAAATATTTATCTCATCGTTTTTTATTTCACGTAATAGGCTATACAGGGTGGTCGACTTGCCACATCCCGTAGGACCAACAAATAATGTTAGTCCGCTTTGATGGGTAATGTTTTTTAGAAAATTTCTCAATTCATCGTAATCGTGCATTAGGTTGTCCAGGGCAAAAATATCGGCATAGTTATTCAATATGCGCAGTACGACACTTTCGCCATACTGGGTCGGCAAACATGATACGCGAAATTCAATCTCCTTTCCATTGATTAGGTGCAAGATACTACCATCTTGAGGTAATCTGGTTTCGGAGATATTGAGGTTGGCCAACACTTTTAGGCGGGAAAGTGTGGGTTTGGCAATTTCTTCCGTGTAATTTTCAAGGGTTACCAAATCCCCATCTATGCGATAGCGTATTACAAATTTGCCATCAAAAGTTTCAAAGTGAATATCGGAAGCGTGTAAATCGACCGCTTCACCCAAGGTTTTATCTACGAATCGAGCGATGGGACTATCCTTTTGAAAAATTACGCTATCCCTCATTGTTATATAATCGTGGCAACTTCATCCCCCATTAGGACATAGGTTTCTACGCCGGAGGCAGTGTTTTCCAAAATATCATCCGAAAATTGCACGCGCCCATTTTCAAAAATCAAAATCACCGTCGATCCACCGAATTCGAAATAGCCTTTTTCATCTCCTTTCAGCACAGGTTTTTTAGGGACGAAAGTCTGTCGAATGGACCCGACGCACATGGCACCTATCTCGACCATTAGAATGTTGCCGCAGTTCTCTGTGTGCAGCAGCGTTGATGTTTTTTTGTTTCTTAGGAAGGTATCGATCATCCCATTCATTGCCATTGGGTGAATGGGAGAATATTCTCCCCTTATCAGAAATGTTTTATTTGGTACACATGCGATGGGGAAGTGGAACCTATGGTAGTCGATGGGAGAAAGCCTAGATATTAGGACACTACCATTGGTAAATTTTTTGGCTGTCGCTTTGTCGATGATCAGGTCTTCCACCGATAGCTGTTCTCCTTTTATGAAAAATGGAGAAAGATTTTTCATATTGACATATGCCAGATGTCTACCATCGGTAGGTGCAGTAATCGTGTTGGATTTTGGAGAAATTGGGCGGGCCGAGGGTTTTAATTTCCGAATGAAGAAATCGTTGAATGACGTAAACTCATTAACTTTCTTTTCGAAAGAATCGCTTTTTAAATTATATTTTTTCACAAAAGGTTTAATTTTTTTCCTGCTAGCCAAGCTGGATGCAAACTTTCCAAAAAGAACGGAAAATAATTTCCGTTTAAATAGTAGTGCCGTTGCCAACCTTCCTATGGCCGTCGAATATGCCAATCGTATCCACAATTCTCCTACAATTTTTTCTTCTTCTACGGCATTGGTATAGCGATTAAAAAAAACAACCTCTTTCATCGAAAAGCTATAATAATTATTGCGGCAAAAAAATCAATGGCTAAAGAAAATTTCAGTTTTTTCATACATTGAAACAATTGATGAAAATGCAAATCAAGGGTGAGAACTACTCTTTGTAAAAGTATATTGCCCAAGGTCAGGACTCACAAAAAGGATTGACTAGAAACGCCGCCATCATAAGGCTCATCACAGCCACCAACTAATACCTTCTTCCTAATGCCTTCTTCCAGAAGCGTTTCTCGGATCTTTCAATTTTTGCAAACTTTCTCTTGGAGTTCCCATCTCCTGGCTTCTATCTCTTTCTCTCCTCTTGGCCGAGAATTAAATGGCCCTATAAATGACCTAGCGGAGGATTCGCTGCTAACACAAACACGAATCTTTAGAATAGGGCCATGTTTTTTAGAAAACCTTTTGCCTGTTTGGAATGAGGATCTAGGAAGAATTCTTCCGTTGGACGATTTTCCACAATTTTACCACATTCCAGAAATAGAATCCTATTGGAAATTTTACGGGACATCACCAGGTCATGGGTAACAATCAGAACTGCAATTCCCCGCGATGCTATGTTTTTTATCATAGTGATCACATCGTTTGTCATTTCAGGGTCGAGGGCTGATGTGGGTTCGTCAAATAACAATACTTTGGGGTCCATTACCAAAGTTCTAGCAATGGCCACCCGCTGTTTCTGGCCACCGGATAAACTATTTGGATATGCTGTTACTTTATCTTTTAGCCCAAATTGTGTCAGCATGTCAAGTGCTACCGCTCTAGCATTTTTCGTAGAAAAATTTTTTACGGCCTGCAAAGCATAGGAAACATTTTTTAAGACCGTCATATGTTCAAACAGACAACATCCCTGCTGGACTAATCCATAATCACCATGGCGTGCTTTCTGCCCATTAATACAAACCATTCCGCGAGATATGTTTTCTAGACCACAGAGCACTCGTAGAAGGGTGGTTTTTCCTGTTCCTGACTTCCCAATTACCGCGACAATTTCGCCGCTGGCAACGGTAAAAGAGATTCCCTGCAGAATCTCATTGGCACCTAATGTACAATATAAATTTTTTACCTCGAGCATGATAATTTTCTTTCGATGTACTTCGCAATGCTGTTTAAAATCATTATCATGCAGTAATAGCATAACCCTGCGATGAGCAATGGTTCTAGATATAAATAGTGTTCGCTTGACACAACGTTGGCTCGGCGAAGTAAATCCGATTCTCCAATTATGGAAACAATAGCAGATTCCTTGAGCAGATCGATCATTTCATTTACCAGTGATGGCAAAACATTTCTTATCCCCTGGGGTAAAATAATATCGCGAATTATTTGAAACTTTGAGCAACCCAAAACTTTTCCTATTTCAATCTGCCCAATGCTTACGCTTTGTATGCCAGCCCGCATAATTTCCGAAACATAGGCAGATGAGTTCAATGAAAACGCAATTATTCCCGCCATAAAAGCTGGGATTGGACGGTGAATAATCTGCGGCATGGCAAAATAAATTATCGACAACTGCAAAAGGAGGGGTGTTCCCCGAAAAACAGATAAATATAATGCCCCCAGAGCACGAAAAATTTTATACTTTGACTGCCTGACAATTGCAAGCAGTGTTCCTCCGCAAAATCCAAAAAACATCGCCACAAGCGCATATTTCAAGGTTACTTTGGCTCCTTCTATGATGTATGGTATTTCGCTAGATATCTGTTGGAATCCCTTGAAAACATTCATTGTGTAATATCCCACTTTATTTCCAAATCGGAGATTTTTCCGGTTTCTTTGAGCGATTCGAGAATTTCATTAATTTTTGCTCTTAGGGGTGAGTTTTTTGCAAACGCAATGGCAAAGGAATCAGAAAATTGAAGCGGAAAAGAACATAATTTGGGATTTCTTTTTGCTATCATATGTGCTTCGACTTCCCCTATTATGAGAGCATATAGGGTTCCATTGCCATTGGCAGAGTTTGAAATTTCGGCAACCATCGTTCCGACATTGTCGTATCTCTTTATTTCTATGTCTGGAATATTAGCAGCCCGTATATCACTTTCATGGTGTGTTCCTAGTTGCACTCCAACCGTTTTGCCTTCCAACAACGCGATCGGAAATGTTGCATTGGTATCTTTCATGTATGAAAATTCATCGCTATCAACTAGGATGGTAGCACTGATGTTATCTTGATATGGTATGGAAAAATCAATGTTTTCCCGCCTGGCATCCGTTGGGGTAATGGCAGCCATGGCAAAGTCCCCTTGCTTTGATACCAAAGCGGGAATCAAAGATGGGAATGGCATATCTTTTATTACGAGGGTTTTTCCCAATTTTTCTGCGATGATTTTTGCTATGTCTATGTCGAACCCTACAATTTCTCCTGCTTTCGTAAATTCATAGGGAGGATTATCGGCACTCGTTAGTAAAACGATTTCATTCCGTTCGGCCGAACATAGCAATATCGCCTGAAGGAAAAAAATAATTGCAAACAGTAATTTTTTCATGATTTGCCTAGGAAATTATTTTCAACATGCATGTCAATTTATTTGCAATATGTTCCAATACCTTAGAAATTACTTCGCTATCTAACCGTTGCCGACAGATATGACAGCTATGAAAAACAGTTTTTTTAAAAGAAAAAGTTTTTCCCCCCAAAAAAATGGGATGATTTTATTTGGAATTTTCTATCTTTGCACTCTCTGTCTTGCCGCAATATTGGCTCCCCTATTGTTTTACACAACGAAATTTTTGACAAATAGGTTTTCAATAGAATTGTTCCAGCATTTTATCGACAAAGGATTTGGAAAGTTCTTTGATAGATCCCAATTAGTTTCATTGGCCATTCTACTATTTCCATTTTTAAAAATCTGTGGTTTTCACTCCCTGGAAGACGTCCATCTCATAAAAATAAGCAGGCGAGAATTTTTACTAACTTTCAGCGGTGGTTTTATCCTCACTTGCACGATATTTGCATGGCTCTCTTTCCATAACGCTTTCATATTTAAGTCTGTTGTTGCAAAGGTTTATTTCTGGAACTTTTTCAAATTTACCATGGGTGCCATTGGCATAGGATTTGGGGAAGAAATTATCTTCCGCGGCATAATTTTTAACCTATTTTCGCGTAACCTCAATAGGACGTGTTCCATTCTACTGGTGTCACTTTTCTTTGCCTATTGCCACCTGGGAGTGGGAAATAATTTAAAAATTAGTACCACCGATGTTACAATTTTTTCAGGTTTTCGCTGTATAATTCCAGCAATAATGAGCATCGGGCATAGATTTAACCTGTTAAATTTTCTGAATCTAACGACGTTCGGGGTATTGTTGTCACTTCTACTGCTTAAAAACAAAAGTTTATTATCCCCCATAGCTTTTCACGTGGGAGTCGTATTTGCCCTGATGAATATTCGCAGCTTTGTTGATGTGACAACCCTTGTTGATGGCAAATATTGTTCCATTGGCATTTTGGACACCTGGCTATCGCTTGCATTGCAAGGTTTTGTGGCCCTGGGTTTAGTGTTGTGGAGATGTGAAAAAATATAATTATTTCAGCCTACTTACAACCTATGGGATTACCCTGGGTCTGATTATGCCTATGCCATGGCGAGAATCGCCAGAACAAAAATTATGGGAATGCCAAAAAATTTTTTGACATTGGTTAGAATAACTGCAACAAAGATTACCATTGATGACTGATATAAGGATTCAAAACCTTACCAAGTCCTTTGGTTCAACGGTAGCGCTTGATAACATAAGTTTATACATAGCCAGTGGAGAATTATTTTTTTTGCTAGGCCCGAGTGGATGTGGAAAAACAACCCTACTACGGTCAATTGCTGGATTTTATACGCCAAATGAGGGACAGATAAGTTTTGGAGGGCATGACGTTACGAAGTTGCCTCCCCATAAGCGAAAAGTTGGTATGGTATTTCAAAATTATGCCCTATGGCCCCACATGACGGTGTTTCAAAATGTCGCATTTGGGTTGGAAAACAACAAAACTCCGAAAGCAAAAATCAAGGATTTGGTGCATGAGATTTTAGAAAAGGTACAGCTTATCCAGTATGTATCGAGAAAACCGAATGAACTCTCGGGGGGGCAACAGCAGCGGGTGGCTCTCGCAAGGGCACTGGTCGTACATCCAAAATGTCTGTTACTCGATGAGCCATTGTCAAACCTCGATGCCCAGCTGAGAAATGACATGCGCTGTGAAATAAGAAATATCTGTAAAGAGCATCAGGTGACGACTGTTTATGTCACCCATGACCAAAAAGAAGCGCTGTCCATAGCAGATCGAATAGCAGTTTTTTCGAAGGGAAAAATTAATCAAATCGGAACCCCAACACAATTATACAAATTCCCTTCCTCCCGTTTTGCAGCGGAATTTGTGGGGGAAACGAATGTAATTCAGGGAGTAATCGTTCAAATTGGTTCTGGAGAAGCTATCATAAGGACAAAAATTGGAAATTTTCGGGGGATTTTGAGCACAGGAATCAACGATCCCAGACCGGGGAAGAAGGTTTATATTTCCATAAGGCCGGAATGCTTTCGATTGAACGATTTCCCCAATCAGGAAAATAGCGTAAGGGGTGTAATTGGGAATGTGACATACTTTGGGGAAGTTGCTCATTTTAGGCTTGAAAGGGACGACATCGTGCTGCGCATTTCGGAACTTAATCCAAGCCATTTCACCAATGTGCGAAATAAAAGCATGTACGCCATTGTTTCTTCCGAAGACGTTGTAATATTGAGTGTTGATTGACAAAAGAATGTTTGATTCTAAAAAAACAGTAATCCTATTGCTGGTAACGTTGGTAGTTGGCCTGCCATTTATTTTTAAGGAAAAAGCGAATACCGTCGTCCCCATTGGCAATGCCGAAACTTTGACCATCATGACCCCACACAATGAGACCCTAAGAAGAGAATATGCCGTTGGATTTAAAAAATGGTATAGGGCAAAAACCGGGAAGGAAGTTAACATAGACTGGAGATATCAAGGAGGAGGGCGTGATGCCGCAAGGTACATTGAAACCATGTATGCGAATAATTTTCGTCTACATTGGGTTAATAAATTGCGCCGCACATGGGATAGTAGTGTCGTTGCTGCATTCGCATCCAGGTCTGAAGAAAAATTACAATCATTGGAATATGGGCTGGAGGTGGAAGTTACACGTGAATTTTTTAAGTCAAACGTAGGCTGCGGAATTGATATTTTGTTCGGTGGTGGTGTTTATGAATTTGAAACTCAAGCGTCAAAAGGAAACCTAGTTTCATCCGATCTATTGGTCGAACATCCCGAAATGTTTTCCAAAGATACGATTCCAGAGTTTTTGTCCGGTAATAGGCTATGGGATGAACACGGCAGGTGGTTTGGGGGATCTCTTACGGGATTTGGGATAATTTATAACAGCGAAGCCATCCTAGCGGAGGGCATTTCGTTTTTTCCAAAGACTTGGATGGATATCGGTCGTCCTGAATTTTTTAAAAAAGTGGCCATCGTTGATCCGACCAGAAGTAGTTCCACACAAAAGGCACTCACGATGCTTGTTCAGCAGCAAATGCAAATTTGCTACGATGATTTGAAGCACAGGCTCAACGTTGATAAATTATCAAAGGAAGATGAAAAAAAAATCATAGCGGAAGGCTGGATCAATGGATTACGCCTGATACAGAAAATCGTTGCGAATGGGAGATATTTTACCGAGTCTACGACCAGGCCAGTGATAGATGTGTCGGTTGGAAACTGTCTGGTTGGCATAACCGTCGATTTTTATGGATTCGCGGAGTCAAAACATTTGGAAGAACGGAGCGGGAGCAGTCGCTTTAAATTTGTCATGCCCCATGGCGGTGGAGCTCCTTCACCAGACCCCATAGGGATTTTTAGGGGAGCAGAACATCCGGAATTGGCAAAGGATTTTATCGAATTTATCCTATCATTGGATGGGCAAAAATTGCTAGACTTTAACCTGCACACGCCCGGTGGCCCGACGAAAACTACCATGCGACGCACACCAATATTGAAGACAATCTACGATGCCCAGTACGACCAATATAGATGCTCTCCGGGCATAAACCCCTATAAATTTGCCTCTCTGTTTGTATCCCATGAGGAATGGACCAACAAACTATCAAACATAATGGGGGCGCTTGTAAAACTAGCATTTATCGATACCCATGATGAGCTATCGGATGCGATGCGGTCAATAATTCGAGCTCGGCAGGATGGCCGCATAGAGGATGCTGAAAAGGCATATGAGGTAATGTCATCCATCGATGATTTGAGCTGCGACAACATTTATTCGAATATCATTCCGGTTTTTGCCAGTAAGGATATTCTAAAAATAGCGAATCTGCAGAACAAAATAACTAAAAAATACAGAAAACAATACCTAAAAGCCAAAAAAATTGCAGATGGAAGGACTAGATGATGCATTTGGCATAGAATTTGCTTATATTTTGCCATAAGTGAATTATAGAGGTGATTTATGAGCAATAAAAAATCTAAAATTTTGGGAATCGATTTAGGCACGACCAATTCTTGCATGGCCGTTATGGAAGGTGGGGAGGCGATCGTCATTCCCAATGCCGAAGGGGCGAGAACAACACCATCTATCGTCGCTTTTACAAAAACAGGGGAACGGGTGGTTGGGCAAGCCGCAAAGCGTCAGGCGGTTACAAATCCGCAAAATACTATTTTTTCCGCGAAGCGTTTGATTGGGCATAAGCTCAGCGAAATTCAAAGCCTGGTAAAAAATCTGCCATACAAAGTCGTTGAAGGACACAACGGTGATGCTTGGATTGAATGTCAGGTTGGGAATAAAACGGAACGGTTTTCCCCGGAACAAATTTCGTCGATGATTTTAGCAAAGTTAAAGGCAGATGCAGAAACATATTTGGGTTGTCCCATCACGCAAGCTGTTATTACAGTACCTGCCTATTTCAATGATTCCCAGCGGCAAGCAACGAAAGATGCTGGAAAGATTGCAGGTCTCGAGGTTTTACGCATCATCAATGAACCGACTGCCGCATCTTTGGCCTATGGTTTAGATAAAAAGAAAGATGAAAAGATTGCTGTCTACGACCTCGGTGGGGGAACATTCGACATTTCCATTTTAGAAATTGGAGATGGTGTCTTTGAAGTAAAAGCCACCAATGGGGATACCTTACTTGGAGGAGATGACTGGGACAAAAGACTAATAGATTGGTTAGCGGACACATTTCAAAAGGAAAATGGGATAGATTTGAGAAAAGATCCAATGGCAGCCCAACGCCTAAAGGAAGAAGCAGAAAAGGCCAAAATTGCATTATCTTCCGCTTTGCAAGTGGACATTAATTTACCATTCATTACGGCGGATGCAACTGGTCCAAAGCATTTAAATATTTCGTTGACACGTTCACAGTTAGAAAAAATTTGCGATGATCTGTACCAGCGAACGTTGGGACCATGTAAAAATTGCCTCAATGATGCTGCCATTTCTGCATCTGAAATTTCTGAATTGGTGCTCGTTGGAGGAATGACTCGCTCACCAAAGGTAGTCGATATTGCAAAACAATTCGTCGGTAAGACTCCCCATCAGGGTGTAAATCCCGATGAAGTCGTGGCAATTGGAGCGGCCATACAGGGTGGAGTTTTACAAGGGGAAGTAACAGAAGTGCTGTTGCTCGATGTAACACCCCTAACACTTGGCATTGAAACAGCGGGAGGGGTTTTCACTCCAATGATAGATCGAAACACGACCATTCCGACGAAAAAAACGCAGATATTTTCCACCTATGCTGAAAATCAAACGGCCGTTGATATTCAGGTTTTGCAAGGGGAACGTCCCATGGCACGGGATAATAAATTGCTCGGTCAATTTAGGTTGGATGGCATTCCCATTGCTCCCCGCGGGATACCACAGATTGAAGTAACATTTGACATTGACGCGAATGGTATTCTTCATGTAACAGCGAAGGATAAGGGCACAGGGAAGGATCAAAAAATTACCATTACCAGTGCTTCGGGCTTGTCCGATGAAGAAATTGAGAAATTTAGAAAAGAGGCGGAGGTTCATGCAGAGGAAGATAAAAAACGCAAGGAGTCCGTTGAGGAAAGAAATCAGCTGGATAATTTTATCTACCAAACCGAGAAACAATTAAAAGAACTCGGTGGTAATCTCAGCGATGAAAAACGAAAACCTCTCGAAAATGCCATCGCAGAAGCGAAGAAAGTCTTTGAAAATGGTGATGCAAAGGTGGATGAATTAAAAGCTGCCAGGGAAAAATTAACCACGGTATTCCAAGGGATGGCCCAGGATTTGTATTCCCAGGCGCAAAGTAATCAAACCACCCAAGGAGGTACTTCCGAAGGTACCCAATCTGCAAATGCCGGAAATGCAAAGGATAAAGTGGTCGATGCGGATTTCGAAGTTGTTGATGATGCAAACAAAAACAAATAGGAGGATTTTTTAACAATTAAAAACTATGGAAACTAAAACTAAAATTAAACCGTTAGGAAATCGTGTTCTCGTTAAGAAAATTGAAGAACAGGAACAGATAAAAGGTGGTATTATTATTCCTGATGCTGCTAAAGAGGCCTCACAGGAAGCAGAAGTCATTGCTTTAGGTTCCGGTAGAAACGATGAAGGCAAGGTCCTAGAGTTTGAAGTGAAGGTTGGGGATCGTGTCCTCGTTAGCAAGTATGGCGGAACGGAAGTAAAACGCGACAAGGAAACCTTAGTTGTGCTAAGGCAGGATGATATTTTAGCAGTTTTGGGATAATTTGAGACAACATTAAAAGAAAGGAAATTTATTATGGCAAAACAATTAATATTCGAAGAGCAAGCTAGGAAGAAGGTTCTTTCCGGGGTGACTCAATTGGCAGATGCTGTCAAAATTACCCTTGGTCCGAAAGGGAGAAATGTGATTATTGATAAAAAGTTTGGAGCTCCAACGGTCACCAAGGATGGCGTCAGTGTTGCAAAGGAAATAGATCTCAAGGACCCCTTTGAAAATATGGGTGCCCAGATGGTAAAAGAAGTGGCTTCCAAAACATCCGACGTGGCCGGAGATGGTACGACAACCGCTACAATTCTTGCCGCGGCAATCTACCGTGAGGGGTTGAAAAATGTTGCAGCTGGAGCTAACCCCATATACATAAAACGTGGCATTGACAAGGCGGTTGAAGCTGCTGTGGCTGAATTAGCCAAAACTTCCAAAAAGGTAGAAGGCGATGAAATTCGTCAAGTTGCAACGGTTTCTGCGAATTGGGATGAAGAAATTGGCAGTATCATAGCCGAAGCAATGAAACGTGTTGGCAAAGACGGCACCATAACGGTGGAGGAAGCAAAAACCATTGAAACTACCCTTGACGTCGTAGAAGGTATGCAGTTCGACAAAGGGTATTTGAGTCCATACTTTGTCAATAATCCAGACAGCATGGAATGTATATTGGAAAATGCCTATGTTCTTATTTTTGAAAAGAAAATTTCCAACCTGAACGAGTTACTTCCGACCCTACAGTCCATCGCCCAGTCCGGGAAACCATTGATGATCATTGCCGAGGATGTCGAAGGTGAAGCCTTGGCGACCCTAGTTGTTAATAAGCTGAGAGGAACTTTGAATATTTGTGCTGTAAAAGCTCCTGGTTTTGGCGATCGCCGGAAGGCCATGATGGAAGATATTGCCATTTTGACGGGTGGAAAGTTTATTTCCGAGGACCTGGGGATCAAACTTGAAAGCATAAAACTCGAAGATCTGGGACGGGCAAAGCGCATCACCGTCGACAAAGAACATACCACAATTGTGGAAGGTAGCGGAAGTAGTACTGACATTACTGCTCGCATAAAGTTGATCCGCAAACAGATAGAAGAAGCGACCTCTGACTATGACAAAGAAAAGTTGCAGGAACGTCTGGCAAAATTAGCCGGTGGAGTGGCGGTAATCAGCATTGGGGCGGCCACAGAGCCAGAAATGAAGGAAAAGAAAGACCGTGTCGACGATGCTCTCCATGCTACCCGTGCGGCCGTCGAAGAAGGTATTTCTGCCGGTGGAAGTGTTGCCCTTCTGAGAACGCACAGTGCCATTGAATCTCTTGAAGAAACAGGCGATGTTGCAATTGGTGTTCAAATCGTACGTCGTGCCATCGAGGCTCCTCTGCGTCAACTTTGCGAAAATGCGGGAGTAGAAGGTTCCATCGTCGTTCAAGAGGTTTTAAAAGGAACCGGATCATTTGGTTACAATGTTGTAACTGGACAGTTTGAAGACCTGATGAAATCTGGCGTTGTAGACCCGACAAAGGTAACCCGTGCATCCTTACAAAATGCAGCATCCATTGCCGGATTATTGCTAACGACTGAATGTATGATTTCCGAATTGCCGGATGAGAAAAAAGGTAATGCCGCTATGCCAGACATGAATGGCATGGGTGGTATGATGTAATAGGTAAATTTAGTTATATCGTTAAAACTTAGGTGGGCCGATCTAATCGGCCCTCATTTTATACAATTGCACCAGTTCGATTATTTGCTTGCAGTTTGATTTTTTTAGACCACGAGTAGATCAGATCTACAGCTTTTGGTCATATGTTAATATTCAATCCAGTTGTCGTTTCGATTGCGCTTGTATACTTTATAATATGTGTACTACGCATAAACGTGGTGATTGCATTGACGACGGGAGCCATCGTTTGTGGGTTGGTCAATGGAGCAACCTTTGAAAGTGCAGTTTCTAGTTTTTCAGAAGGGCTTGGGGGCGGTGCAAAAATTGCTCTAAGCTATGCTATCCTGGGGGCATTCGCATCTGCTTTGGCCCATTCCGGATTTTCAAGTTTTCTAATGGCGAAAATGGTCCGCCTATTAAATATCAGTTCCAGTAAAGAAGAAAAACGCACCGCAAGCATAGGAAAGGAGAGGAAGGCTAAATTCGTCATGTTTTTTACCATAGGGGCAATGGCCATCGCTTGTAAAAATATCATCCCGGTGCATATTGCGTTTATTCCCATTTTAATTCCTCCAATGATTGGTGTTTTTAATGCCATGCAAATTGACCGTCGGTTGATTGCTTGCATCATCACATTTGGAGTAATAATTGCATACATGATTTTTCCGATGGGATTCGGTGAAATTTTTCTAGAAAATATCATGTTACATTATTTGCATGCCAATGGCATGGACATTTCGATTCAGGATTTAATTCACGCACTGCTATACCCAGCCTTGGGAATGTTGATAGGGCTGTTGCTTGCCTTCGTCCGATATGGGAAACCAAGGTGCTACAAAAATACTGGGGTGAAAAGTTTAGACAGGGAAGCAACTTTTCCTCGAAGAGATTTCATTGTTTCGTGCCTTGCAATAGTTGCCGCACTGGTAATACAACTGCTGGTTAAATCCATCATTTTAAGTGCATTGCTAGGATTTTTTTTCCTATCGCTCGGCGGTGTTATAAGGAAAAAAGACTCGGACGATGTGGTCGCCGGTGGATTCAAAATGATGGCTCTAATATCATTTACCATGATAGCTGCTGCTGGATTTGGGCATAGTCTACG